>JAUMYV010000019.1 GCA_030528445.1 Porphyromonadaceae bacterium
AATCAAGAAAAAAACACCAAATTCTTACTCCATCTCTTATACCGAACTCACGTTAGTTATATGTTTTTCAGTTAAATAATATAATTGATTTTCAGGTTGTTCTGTATAGATAAGTTTTTTGACTACAGCATTTTTCGTACCTTTGAGAGAACCAAACTATGATGATTAAACTAGGCTAGAATAGATATGAATCCATTCAAATTTCGTAACCCAACCGAGTTGCTTTTCGGCGAGGGAATGATCGAGATGCTCCCCAAGCGCATTCCCCAAGGGAGCAAAATCCTGCTGACCTTCGGTGGTGGTAGCGTCAAGGGTAACGGAGTTTACGATGATGTTCGCCATCAGCTCAAGGGCTTCGACTGTGTCGAGTTCTGGGGGATAGAGCCCAATCCTAAGGTGGAGACCCTGCGCAAGGCCATCGAGCTCGGCAAGCATGAGGGCGTTAATTTCGTCCTCGCTATAGGTGGAGGCTCTGTGCTCGATGCCAGCAAGCTCATTGCTAATGCTATTCCCTCCGAGAGAGATGCTTGGGATCTGGTACTCAAGGGTGCGGATCGTGGCGTCAAGACCTTGCCTCTTGGTACGGTGCTGACCATACCTGCCACGGGTAGCGAAATGAATCGAGGAGCTGTGATCTCCAGCACCGAGACCCAGGAAAAGTTCGGCTTCTGGGGTGAGTATCCGCTGTTCTCTATTCTCGAGCCACGATATACCTTCTCTCTACCAGCCTATCAGGTAGCTTGCGGTATTGCCGATAGCTTCGTCCACGTGATGGAGCAGTACATCTGCCGTGCAGGCGAGAGCCCGCTGATGGATCGCTGGGCGGAGGGCATCATGCTCACACTGATTGAGCAGCGTGAGGCGATACAGCGCGAGCCTGCAGACTACGATGCGCGAGCCAACTTTATGCTCTCGGCGACGATGGCTCTCAATGGATTCATCGCCATGGGCATCACCGAAGATTGGGCAACGCACCGCATCGGGCATGAACTGACGGCTCTCACGGGGCTAACGCACGGGCATACGCTCGTCATCGTGATGCCAGCTCTGCTGCGCGTGCTGGGGCATGGCAGCAAGCGTGCTAAGCTCCTGCACTACGCCCAGCGCATCTGGGGCATTAGCTCGGGTAGCGAAGATGAGCGCATCGATAGAGCCATTGAGCAGACGGAGGCCTTCTTCCGCAGTCTAGGCCTCGAGACGCGCCTCACAGAGCGTGGCATTGGGCAGGAGGTAGAGGCCGAGATCGTTCGCCGATTTGCCGAGCGTGGTACACTTCTAGGGGAGAATCAGGATATTGACTCGTCCGTTGTGGCGCGTATCTTGCAGGCGGCTCGATAGAGGGTTTAGCAAAAATGCGCTATCTTTGAGGCATATATCAATCATTTCCCCGATGAGTACAAGACTCGCCAAACATATTGAAGCTCTGCTCGTACAGCATACCTGCGTCGTAGTACCCGGGATTGGAGGCTTCGTACTAGAGACCCTGCCCGCTCGGGTGGACGAAGCGGCACATCTGGCCTATCCACCTCGTGCAGAGCTACGCTTCAACGAAGCACTCAGCCACTACGACGGCCTGCTAGAGGGTCGCTATGCGTCGGTCTATGGGATCTCGATGCGTAGGGCGCGCATCATGCTGGAGGAGGACGCACGCAGTCTGCGTAGCGAACTCGTGCGCAAGCGTGAGTACCATCTCTCGTCTCTTGGGGTGCTTAGCCTAAGCGAGGAGGGGCGACTATCCTTCGCACCAGACACTGCGGCATCGCTCTGTCCTACTTCCTACGGACTGATGCCTATCGCCATGCCAGAGGTTATTGGCCAGAGGGCGGATGAGCAGCAGGTTACCTCGCCCATTCGCTCGGCAGATTATCTACAGATTCGCTTGCCCAAGCGTGTGCTCGGTTGGTCTGCTTCGGCAGTTGCCATCTTGCTGGCTTTTGCCCCTTGGGGAGAGCTCACCGAGCCTAGAGAGACCTTTACCGCCAGCTTCGTGCCAAGTGAGCTGAGCGTGCGTCAGGTTTGGGGTGCAGAGGCTCTAGAAGCTGTAGAGGACGAGGCGAGTGAGCAGCTAATGGGGAACGAATCTCCATGGATCGAGGCAGAGGTCGGGCGCTACTATGTGATCATTGCCTCGGAGCATAGCGAAGAGCTGGCTCTAGCACACTATGAGCGTGCTGGCGAGCAAAGGCTCGTACATCTGCAGATCCTACGTGGAAATAAGATGCACCGTGTCTCGGCAGGAGACTTTGCCTCCAATATAGAGGCCTACACCTATCTCAAGCAAATCAGTCATCTGCATCCTGAGGCTTGGGTCTATACACCGCGCCGCTAAAGATCTAGCTGGGTGTCTAGGATAGCCCATATCGAGGAAGCTACACAACGAATCAAAGCCGAGGCCATTCGCCTCGGCTTCTCTGCTTGTGGCATTGCACGTGCCGAGGCTACTCCCGATGCTTTGAGGGAGAGCTACGAGGCTTGGATTGCCCAAGGCTTCAACGGAGAGATGAGCTATCTAGAGCGCAATGCCGAGCTTAGGCAAGATCCTAGAGTCCTAGTGCCAGGTACGCGATCGCTTATCGTCGTGGCGATGAACTATTACCCCCAGACCTTTCAGCCCGAGCACCTACCACAGTTTGCCTATTACGCTTACGGTCGCGACTACCACAAGGTAGTTAAGAAACGGCTCGATCAGCTACTCGACTTCATCAGACGAGAGATCGCTCCAGAGGTTTCGGGGCGTGCCTTTGCCGATTCGGCACCTATTCTAGAGCGGTACTGGGCGCATCGGGCAGGATTGGGTTGGATTGGCAAGAACGGCCTCTTGATTATCCCCAAGGCAGGGAGTTTCTTTTTTCTCGGGGAACTTTTGGTCAATATAGATTTAGTTCCCGATGAGCCCATGGCTAGTCGGTGCGGTGCTTGTACACGCTGTCTAGATAGTTGTCCCACGAAGGCTCTACTTGCCCCAGGGGTGATGGATGCGCGTCGCTGCATCAGCTATCTGACGATTGAGCAGGATGAGGAAATACCACACGAGCTTGCCGAGTTGATGGGAGCAAGAATCTATGGGTGCGATGCCTGCCAGACTTGCTGTCCGTGGAATCGCTTCGCCCGACCTACACAGGTCGAGGACTTTCGTTTGCGGACACATCTGCTCACACTTGACTCGGAGGCGCTTGAGCAGATGCAGCAGGAGGAGTTTGATGTACATTTTGCTGGCCAAGCGATTCGCCGTGCAGGACTCTCTGGGCTTAAGCGTAGCCTTAGAGCCATTCGCCGCAACCTTAAGGAGTAGGCACTATACAGATGTGTAGAGCGGAGTAATTATCAATTTCGCAGTCTATCTGTATGTTCGTACCTTTGGAGACATATACGTTTATAAATCAAGATATAGAAATGAAAGCTAAAGACTATGTATTCTCGCTAGACATGAAAGTCAGAGACTATGAGTGTGATCTACAGGGTGTCGTTAACAATGCCAACTACCAGAGGTATATGGAACACACACGACACGAATTTTGGGAGAGCCTAGGGGCAAACTTTGGCGATATGCACGATGCTGGGCTCGATGCTTTTGTCTATAAGGTAACCATCACCTATCGCAAATCTCTGCGTAGTGGCGACCGCTTTCGCTCGGCTCTAAACTGCAGGATGAAGTCGCCCAAGCTCATCTTCGACCAGGATATTCTCTTTGAGGACGGGACTGTGGCTGCACATGGCGAGGTCGAGGTCGTAGCCGTACAGGACGGCGTGATTACTCGTGGCGAGTACTTCGACAATCTGCTCAAGGATATACTCAACAAAGACTAATTAATATCATCTTACCCCTCCTATAGCTTATGGCCAAGAAGCACGTTGAGACGCCTCTGATGCAGCAGTACTACAGCATCAAGAACCAACATCCCGATGCTATTCTGCTCTTTAGGGTAGGCGATTTCTACGAAACGTTTGCCGAAGACGCGGTTGATGCGGCAGATATACTGGGTATCACGCTGACGCGTCGTGCCAATGGCGCCGCTCAGTTTGTCGAGCTTGCAGGCTTCCCGCATCACGCGCTCGACAACTATTTGCCTAAGCTCGTGCGCTCGGGTAGGCGAGTGGCTATATGCGATCAGCTCGAGGATCCTAAGCAGACGAAAAAGCTAGTCAAGCGTGGCATCACAGAGCTGGTTACGCCAGGCCTAGTGATGGGGGACAATGTGCTCAAGCATAAGGAGAATAATTACCTAGCTGCGGTCTATCTCTCGAGCGATGGGCAGGCAGGCTTGGCTCTGCTCGACATCTCTACAGGCGAGTTTCTCTGTTCCGAGGGGTCTATAGACCATATCGACAAGCTTATCGAGAGCTACCAGCCCAAGGAACTGCTCGTCGAGCGCAGACAGCGCAGGCAGGTTAGTCAGAGCCTCAACTTCGGGCATCTGATCTTCGAGCTAGACGACTGGTCTTTCTCGATCGAGAATAACCGCACGCGTCTGCTCACACACTTCGGCGTACAGAGCCTCAAGGGCTTCGGAGCCGAGCATCTGACCTTAGCAATCGCCTCGGCTGGGGCTATCTTGAGCTACCTGGAGCTGACGAGCCACCTCAAGACGGGGCATATCACTACGCTCCGCTGTATCGATCGCTCGGGCTTCGTGCGTCTAGACTCCTTCACGCTTAGAAGTCTAGAGATTATCCAGCCGATGAATCAGAGCGAGGGTAAGAGCTTGCTCGACGTTATCGACTTTACTCGCACGCCTATGGGCGGTCGTCTGCTACGTCGCTGGCTTGCTTTCCCTCTGATCGACAGGCAGAGCATAGAGTTACGTCAGCTCATCGTGGCCGACCTGCTCGATGCCGCTCAGCTGCGCGAGCAGCTCATAGGGCTCTTGGGCTCGATTGGTGACCTTGAGCGACTAGTTTCCAAAGCCGCAGTAGGGCGTATAGGTCCACGTGAGGTCAATCAGATGCAGGCTTCGCTCACTTCGCTTGCTCAGGTACGCGAGCTCTGTATGGCTAGCCCCTACGAGCATCTGCGCAAACTGGCAGAGCGTATAGACCCATGTACCGGAGTGTGTGCGATGATCGACCAAACGCTGATGCCAGATGCACCAATTGCTCTGGGGCGTGGTGCGGTCATTGCCGACGGTGTAGATGCGGAGCTCGACGAGCTTCGTAACCTCTCCTCTGGTGGCAAGGACTATCTCCAGCAGATTCAGCAGCGAGAGAGTGAGCGCACGGGTATTCCAAATCTCAAAATTTCATTCAACAACGTATTCGGTTACTTCCTCGAGGTTCGCAATACACACAAGGATCGCGTCCCAGAGGACTGGATACGCAAGCAGACGCTTGTCAATGCCGAACGATACATCATGCCCGAGCTCAAGGAATATGAGGAGAAGATACTCGGAGCCGAGGGACGCATCGCCATCATCGAGAGCAGAATTTTCGGCGAACTTGTGCAGGAACTCTCGCGCCATGTGCAGACGATCCAGCTCAATAGCCAGATCGCCGCACGCCTAGACTGCTTGGCATCGTTCGCCGAGGCAGCCCGTCGCTATCGATATGTGCGTCCAGTGCTGGACGATAGTTCCGTCATTGACATCAAGGCTGGTCGCCACCCTGTCATCGAGCGTCAGATCCCTCTGGGGCAGAGCTATATCCCCAACGACGTCTATCTCGACGACGAAGACACACAAATCATCGTCATCACGGGGCCGAATATGAGTGGTAAGAGTGCCTTGCTGCGTCAGACCGCCCTGATCACGCTCTTGGCGCAAATTGGTGCGTTCGTTCCTGCCGAGTCGGCGCGTATCGGTATCGTGGATGCGATCTTCACACGTGTGGGCGCATCGGACAACATTTCTCGAGGCGAATCGACTTTCATGGTGGAGATGCAGGAGGCATCGAGCATCTTGAATAACCTCACACCACGTAGCCTAGTCCTATTCGACGAACTGGGGCGTGGGACGAGTACGTACGACGGCATCTCGATCGCATGGAGCATCATTGAGTACCTGCACGAGAACGTCTCGGGCAAAGCCAAAACACTCTTTGCAACTCACTACCACGAACTGAATGATCTGGAGAGCCGCCTGCTACGGGTGAAGAATTTCAATGTTTCGGCACGCGAGATTGATGGTAAGATGCTCTTTTTGCGCAAGCTCGTCCCCGGTGGCAGTGAGCACAGCTTCGGTATACAGGTGGCCAGACTCGGTGGTATGCCACTCTCTATCGTGGAGCGTGCCTCCGATATCCTTACCCAGCTTGAGCGAGAACATCAGGGCGTAGGGCAGACCGATACCGAGCAATTGGCTAAAAATGTCGGTGCCAAGCGCAAGAAAAAGCCTGATGCAGAGCCAACAAATCTGACGGGGGTACAGATGAGTTTTTTCCAGCTAGACGACCCCGTACTCACACAGATTAGAGAGGCTCTGCTCAAGGTAGATATCAACCGCCTCACACCGCTAGATGCCTTGAATAAACTAAGCCAGATACAGGGCTTGCTCAAGATGAAATAGTCTTGACTAGAGTGATACCCCAGCAGGTATGTCGTCAATTTGATTGGCGCATATCTGCTTTTTTGTTTAGAAGCACAATCTTTTGGATAACTTTGTATCAGTCAGTGGACGGAGCGATTAGCCCCTCTGCCTAAGCATAGCTGAGATATATCCAGAGTAATGAAAATCATTAGCTACAATGTCAATGGACTGCGTGCTGCCATAGCTAAGGGCTTGCTCGAGTGGCTCGAGCAAGCGTCGCCCGATGTGGTATGCCTGCAGGAGACCAAGCTACAGCCCGACCAGATCGACGCCGAGTCGTTTGCCCGTTTGGGCTACCATGTTACCCTGCATTCGGCAGAGCGCAAAGGCTATAGTGGTGTGGCACTGCTGAGCAAATGTAAGCCCGACTACGTTTCTTGTGGCATAACCGATCAGGAGTTCGACTGCGAAGGGCGGATGATCAGGGCAGATTTTGGCAGTCGGACGGTCATCTCGGTCTATCATCCCTCTGGGTCGAGTGGGGTAGAGCGTATCGCCTATAAGATGCGCTTCCACAGGGCTTGGCAGCACTATATCGAGCAGTTGAGCCGTGAGCGCGATCAGCTAATCATCTGTGGAGACTTCAATATCGCTCATCAGCCCATCGACATCCACGACCCCATACGCAATGCCAAGGTGAGTGGCTTCCTACCCGAGGAGCGTGCTTGGCTAACGGAGTTTCTATCCGATGGCTACATCGATGCGTGGCGATACCTCAACCCAGACCTACGGGCCTACTCGTGGTGGACCTACAGGGCCAACGCTAGGGCGAATAACAAAGGCTGGCGCATCGACTACTGCCTGATCTCGGCGAACCTACTGCCTCGCTTGATTTCTGCCCGACTACTCGCCGAGGTAGCCTACAGCGATCACTGTCCGCTAGAGGTCGTCCTACAACAATGACAAGAACAACAATACGATATGGAACATCAATCATCTATGTACGAGCGTACCAAAGCCTTCTGGGAATGGTTTGTCGCCAACGAAGCTACCCTTAGACGCAACGTCAAGAATCCGCCTAAGCGCGGTCTGACGGCAGAGGCAAAAATCAATCAAGAACTGTCCAAAATTCATCCAGATTTAAGGATGTATGTACGTAAATACGAGAGTTTAATTCTACTCAACGAAGAACATCTCTCGGGGAAGTTTGTGATGTCCATTGAGCTAAGTGGACGCAGATATCCATACTACATTGGTGTGATGATGTCGCTTAGCTTTCCTGCTCTGCAGCTCAAGAAGTGGCACTTCATCCCAGAGGGGATGGTCTCGCATACGACTCTACCTCCGCTCAATCAATGGAATCCCTTTCGTCTGGAATTTGCCACTAGCCCAGATGACCCTACGGTGCTGCTGGTCAGACCCAATAAGGGGCTTGATCTAAATACCCCAGAGGGCAAGGAGATGCTAGATAAGGCGCTCGACTTCTTCCTCGGGGAGACTATGCGCGTTCTCTACCTGAGCGATATACAGGTGGGCGACTTTCCCGATATAGAGATGATGAGTTCGATCTCTTTCTTCTTGGAACATCGACCATCCAAGGGCGAACAGCTACGTTTGCCTTTCGATCCCTATTATAATCTCTGCCACTACTCTCTGGGCGATGACCTCGCCTTGGAGCGACGCGATGGTACGACCCCATATCCGGTGCTTATCGACGAAGCCCTTGGTCAAGCTCCTAAGCACGATACGGGTGAGCTGATGCGTGCGGGAATCAAGTTCGTCAGTCTGCGCCTAAGCTATCCGCTCGATCCCACAGAGGGCGAACGAGTCCTCTCTCGGATATTCTTCTCTCTGCGCTCTCATATCTTCGAGTCTCTCTTGCCTGTGGGCAAGGCTATAGGTGGGGAGCATGAGGATATTTACCATCTCGATCTATTGGTGGCAGACGAACCTAAGTTTATGGAGGCTCTCTCCAGTGTTGCTCCACAAATCCCCGTAGATATTGATCTGATCGAGCACACAAAAAAGACGAATCAGCTACGTCGTCTCTACAGCACAGACAGGTTCACGATGGAGCAGCTCAACGATCTGAATGCACCACCCTCGACCATCATCAATCGCTACAAGAGCCTCCCCAAGAGTGAGCAAGAGGACTGGCAGATGCGTCTGATTTATGGGCGCGCGCTGAATAATGCCAAGAACTTCGACGAAGCTCTGACAGTGCTTGAGCGATGTGTTCAGGAGCGGCCAGACTCTGGTTTGGCTCTCTACCGACTAGGATATACCTATACCTATATCCACTCCGATAAGCCTATTTCTGCCGATCTGATGAAGTATCGCAACCGCGCCATAGAGCTATTTGAGCGTATGTACGAGCTGGACTATCGCCCGAGCGAAGCTGCTGTTTTCCTCGCACATTTACACTTCCGCTATGCACCCAAGGCAGAACAGAGCTACTTCATCGGGCAGGAATACCTCGCTCTAGCCAAGGAGACACCCAAAATCTACGAATCCTACGAAGATTGGTTCCTCGATACACCTGAGCCTCTCTCGCTAGAGCATTATGGGGAGATAGAGAGCCTGCTGACCTCAATCTTGGGTGAGGCAAAGTTCAAGATACGTATCCCCCACCAGAATGGGCAGTACTACCAGATTCTTTGGTTTGCTCCCTCGGCGACGCTTCCTTGTCACCTAATCTTGAGTCTTGGCACGTCGACGGTGCTGCTGAGCAACTCCGACAGACTCTCGCCTCTAGGAGGTCGAGTGGAGTTCTGTATCGCTCTACCAGCCGATACGCCTGTGACGCCTGAGTTGCTTAAGAAGAATACGCCTTGGTATATACAAGTTTTGCTCAAGCTCAACGCGTATATCACCAGCGACCAGGACTGTGCCATTGAAGACGGAAGCTGTATCGACTTTGCGCCTGAGTCCGTGGACGAAGTTGGGTTGTTTACAGGCGTCTATCTCAGAGGCCTCAAGGGTATCACGCGCAGGCATAGGCAGCTTAGCCCACTTACTCTGTCTACAGGGCAGGAGGTTTCGTTCATGTCTGTTACCCCTATCTATGGCGAGGAGTTGGAGTTCCTCTGTACCAGTACACTCAAGGCAATCAAGGAGATGGGACTTGCTGCCCTCTCGCCTATCTACAATCCCGAACGCGAGAACCTCTGCCAGAGCAATAGGCAGCCCATAGATGAGGATGAGTACGATTGGGATAGTCTATTCTCCCAAGACGAAATCCTCCCCAGTTAAGGAAAATTCCTGTAGAGGGGGCTGCGCCAAAATTCGATTTTACTCAGCTCTTTTTAGGTGTGTCAGTTTGCGTGCGATGATACGCCGCTTCGCTATCTCTAGTCTAGTTTACTTATTGAATCCCTCCACTATGCGTTCTCGCTTGGTATCGTAGGCTTGATTAAAGAAGCTCTTGCGAGGATCGCTATGTGGTGTACGGATGCCAAGCAAATCGTATAGAGAAGCTGGTAGTAGATCCGTCATGATAGGCGAGGACTGATGCAGTTTGATCCGTTTCATTAGGTCGGGATACATCTCTTGCATAGATGATGAGAGGTAAACCATGAAGGGAATCTCCAGCCCTCCAGCTTCAATGCCGTGCCGAGCCTGCTCTGGTGTCTCGGGATCATCGTAGACGATATAGCCATGATCCGAGAGATAGATGATTAGAGATGGCTCATCTGCGTAGCGATTGATGATTTGCCCGACGATGGAGTCGTTGTAGTGCACGCTACGTATATAGTCTAGTCGCCCTTGATCTACCTTGGGACTGATACGTTCTGGTAGATCATTTAGAGAGAAAGGGTGGTAATGCTCTGGGTATCTCTGATCGAAGATAGGGTGACTACCCATCAGGTGTACGATCTGTAGGAGCGATTGCTCGCCAGGGAGCGACTTGCAGCTATGTAGATACGGTAGAACCTCCTCGTCTATGGCAGGCTTCTGCGGACTCCACCAGTCTCGGGTTGTCCTTTTCTTGATAAAGTATGTTTCATCTGACGTCTCGCTAATGGCTACGACCTGATGAATCCGAAGACCCGAATTCTCTTGGGCACTCAACCAGTATGTATGGTAACCAGCACGAGACATCACGCTCGGCAGTGTCGGGAAGGTGTACCAGTCCTGTGCGGACTCATTCGTATACGATGTGAGGACTTTGGATAGAGAGCTTGCTGTATAGGCCTCGGGGCTAATGACATCTGTGAATAGAAACAGATTCCCTTGTCTGAGTAAACTGTCTATGTGTGGCGTTGTCTCCAAGGGATAGCCGTAGCAGTGCATATAACGCTTGGTAAGAGATTCGCCTATGATCAGTACCACGTTGTGCTTCTTGAGAGGCGTGTGCGTAACCTCTAGGGAGATTTCTTTGAGCTGCGAGAGAAACTTCTCAGAGATAGACTTCTCCTCAATCGTCGTATAGAGACTCATATATAGGCGCTCGAAGGGTGCCATCTGGCTGAAGATGGGAAACTCCTCTGTATCATTGGCATATAGTCGATTCCTAAAGCTTACCCCTTGGTTCAATACTCCATAACCAAAGAGCAAAAGTCCCGAAGCAATTAGGTTGATGATAAGCGAGGATTCCTGCGAACGCTCCCGCCTTAGCCAAAACCTAAGGCCATACACCGCTACAGAGGTCGCTAGAAGCTGCCCCAAGGGTATCAGCCAAACCGAGGGAATCAGGAGTGAGGGGGTAAACTCCCTGAGCTCCGAGGGATTGGTACTGAGTAGAATCAAGGCAATGCTATCAGTGAACACCGTTTGATAGGTGTGTAGCAGAAAACTCTCTGTGAGGAATAGCCCTGCGGTCGCAATAAGGATCATCCCTACGACTGCGCGACGCATGAGACGGGGCATCGGTAGAGCACAGATCCCCCAAGTGAGCATGGCCACCCCAAAGACACCAGCGAGCGACAGAGTGTATTCGCCTTCGATTGGCCAGTCGCTATTGAGGTAGCGATAGTTGATGATGCTACCCAGGATGATTGAGAATACTGGAACGTAGATGTGCTCGTGGATGATACGAGTCGAGATAGGTAGATAGGACGCTATGCCAGCGAAGTGCTTTCTCTGCTTCATCTAGTAGGTAGGTAAATGTGTTGTTTGTGTTTCAAAACTGCTAGCAAAGATAGCCCACTTATCCTCGACTATCAAGATATTTATCCATCGGGGCAAGTTCCCCTCCAAAAATCGCTGTAATTGCTACAAAATGTAAATAGATTGTTTGCGCGAGCAGATCTCTTCTCACAGCATGCTATCTTCTCGTTTTTCTTATATCTGATTAGTTTGTGACCATCAGCAACCAAAGAAACTCTGCGCCATATAGCCACCATCTCATGCTAGAGCATTGTATAAAGTACACTGAGCCTACTCGAGCAGAAAGGCATAAAACATATGCTCCAATAGTGGGATATGCTCCGTAATTATTTGCCTTTTTCCTTGCCTCTAGAGAATCGAGCATGAGGAGTACTGTGTACATGCATCAAGATACATGTTTTATTGTAAACTTCTAGTTTATAAATGCTTATTGTCTATCTTTGCTGAAGATTTCCTAGGAGTATAATAATCAAAAAACAAACAAAACACGTGAAAAAATTTTTATCTACCATTTGCCTGCTTGCTGTAGGTCTAGGTGCTACGGCGCAAACTAAAGCTTTCGATCCCCAAAATGGAGCATTGCTAGATGGCAAGACGATTGTCAAGATGAATGTAACGGGATTAGTCACGCGTAACTTTGGCTTCTACGCCGAGCGTATCCTCGCCAAGCCATTGAGCTTCCAGCTTGGTGTCAATGTAATGTCTACCGGTATGCTACCTTTTGCTAGCTCACTAGCATCCAAGCATCCAGAGGTTGCCGATATCACCATCAGCTCCAAGTCTATTACTCCAGAGCTACGTCTGTATCTAGGTAAGGGTTATGGTAGTGGGTTCTACATTGCTCCCTACATGCGCTATGAGAGCCATAGGGTTGCTGGTCTCAATTTGAGCCCCGATTTGTCTACAGGAGCTCAGCAGGATGAATATACAAGGCTAGCCAAGCTCAGAATGAATGGTAGCCTTAGCGCCCTCAGTGGGGGATTGCTCGTAGGTGCTCAATGGAAGTTTGGTGCGAAGAAGAACATTGTCTTAGATTGGTCTATCATCGGTTTGCACGCAGGTACGGCTAAGCTAACTCTAGAGGGTAAGTTGCCCAGAGAAGTTGCAGATCTGACAGAGAAGGAAGTCGGCAAGCTCAAGAAAGACTTGCACGATGTAGCCAAAGAATTACCCGAGCTTAAAGATAAGCTAGTGGACATCAATGCTCGTGGAGTCAAGGTCTCTACAGATATGCCTTTTGTTTTCTTCAGAATGGCTCTCTCGATTGGCTATCGCTTCTAGGAGACCTTGGCAAAAGCTCTCTAGAGAACTTATCCAACCTAAAAATGAAGAGGGAATACTGGCGACTCATCTGTGTCGGTCAGTATTCCCTCTTCGTTTAGGCTGCATGGGCTCGAGACTTTAGCGAGCGTTTATGATCAGCCCCACTGGGGTATCCTTTTTGGACGTAAATAGTTACATTTGCCATGAGCTTTGCATGATCTCATAGGATCTGCTGAGCGATTGGATAGTAAACATTCAAAATAATCGAACTAATGAAAACAAAAGCACAATGGATACAGGCTCTGGCGATGATCGTTTGCTGTGTAGGCTGTACCTCGGGGCAGAAAGACTCTGGCCAAGCCAAAACTCAAGATTCTGTCCCCCAAGAAGTGATGCAGTCGGAGGAGGACATTTCTCATGATGCCGGGGAGAAAGAAGGTAATTATTCGGTCATCAGCCTACCCGTCATTCCCGACGAGATGTATCGGGAGCTGTACGAGAGTACCAAGGCTCCTACGAGTCCCCCAGACTCCTCTTTCTTCCGTACGGGCAACGACTACATCCTTTGGCTCCATGAGCAGCCTAGATCCTCGACTATGCCATTTAAGCTCACGCAGGGTAGTAGGGGAGAGAGTATTTCCCTTGTCAATGGCTCATCGGGCAAGGTAGAGGAGCTGCAAGCTGTCTATAGATGTGGCGATATAGAGCAAGACCTGCTAGAGCAGATTAGAGAGCAGTGCCTAGAGAGTATAGATGAGGTGGCAGATGTCGAGTTTACGCACTATGACTTCGATGGTGATGGCAAGCAGGAACTGATACTTACATACTCTGACGCAGGTTCTCTCTTTGTTGGGGGTTACGTGTTTAAGTTCACAGGACGAAGCCCGAATGCTCCTTGGGAATACCTTGCTTGCGTATCAGGTCAATTTACGCTGTTTGTGAACAAGGAGACGGGGCATATACTTGCTCCCTATGGGTCACAGGGCTTATTCGATGCCTATCGCTTCGACGGAAAAACATTTGTTAGGATTGAAGCACAGCCTACTGTGTCGGAACATTGAAATGTATTTGTACAAGGCTATAATTTTGAAAAAGGGGATTCGGCATCCTTCGCTGCCGAGCGCCAAAGAATAAGACTGATGAACAAGCTGAAAATAATTACAGGGATTAACTGGCAGCACATATTGATTGCTCTGGCGATTGGCTTTCTTATTGTCTTTGTCTCAGATTTAATTTGGGATTTTGAAGGTGTCGTCAATGCCTTCAAGCGCGGCTTCTACGACAGCTGGAACGGCTAGAGTGATGTACTACTTATCTACAAGTAAAAGGGGCTGTGGCATATCTCAATGGATGCCACAGCCCCTTTTGGGATGATGCTCTAGATCATTAGCGAACCACAAACCTTAGGCTCTGTACGCCTTCGGCAGAAGTCAATGCGATGATGTACGTGCCAGATGAGAGGTTGGCCGTTGGGATGCTCACCTTGCCACCAAGAGTCTCGCCTTGCCAGAGCGTTACACCAGAGAGGCTGAGTACTCTGATGAGCCCTGCTTGGTCTGTCTCCAGCATTGCCTGCTCACCTTGGTTGAGTAGGTTGGGGTAGAGACGAAGGCCAGAGGCTACAATGCCCTCTAGACCAGTCTTCTTGATGAAGACAGCGTCTACGGTCACAGGACCATTGACTGTGAACTTGAGCGTCTTGCTGATGTCCTGCCCATTGGCCTTGAGGCTAGAGAGCTTCCAGTCGTCATCTGGAGTTACTTTCACCGTTACCTCTGTGCCTTCGGCTACTTTCGTTAGATCTTCGATGCCTACAAACTCAATCTTGCCCTGACCAGCGACATTGCTGGTGATGGCGTGCATAGGTGTCTTGATAGGAGCGCCTACTACCTCAAGCTCAGAGATAAGTACATATGTCATCTCAGGGATTGTTACGACAATTTTAATGTACTTGGCCTTGAGATCTTCCTCTGCAAAAGAGGCGAGGTCATTCATCTGACCAGGCTCTAGGGTGAGCACCTTCTTGTACGAATCTGCATTTTTGTCGGTTGCTGATGCAAATACCTCTACTTTGCGAGGGAATCCAATTTCACGGCTAGCATCCTCCATCGTTTTCATGCGGAATGCATAGATTGAGTGCAGGCCTTTGAGGTCATATTCAAGTGTTGAAGTGAACTCGCTAAATGCAAGACCAGGTAGGAACCAAACATCAGTCTTGCCATCTGCTAGGACTGCGGGGTCATCACTAGTATCAAGGCCGTCAATTTCACCAGTAGCGCCTGCATCTCCGCCTATTGAATGGGTCACAGGTTTATTCAGAAGGATGTTGACTCTTGAGGGATCTACGATATTTAGCTGGAACTCCGAAGACACTTCTGTGCTTCCGTTTACTAGCTTCACGGTAACTAGAGATTCTCCTGCTTTGGCCCCAGCGAGTAGAGTTAGCTTGATCTTCTCGTCATCAGCTGTAACGGTACCATCTACGCTTACGAGGGTATTATCGCTGCTAGCCGATACAGCGAAGTTGCTAGCCTTGTCTACACCACCAAGAGAGTAGGGTACCTCAACGCTAAGCTTCTCGTTGATGTTTACTTGCTGTACATCAATTTTGCCGATCGATACCTTGGTTTCGATGCCATAAGCTTCGAACTCCCAAATACGGATCGTAATGGGCTGCTCCTTGTCGTAGGGCGTGAAGCGGATGTAGCGAGCCGTGGTAGGCTTGATCCAAGCCTCCTTTTCGTTGGCAGACTGTGGGATGTTCTGCTCGTTGAGCACTTCCTCCCACTTGACGCCGTCATTACTCAACTCGATCTTGTAGTTACTTACGTTCTCAAAGCCCTCTGTAGGACGGCAGTCGAAGAACTTGAAGCGGTAGAGATTATAGGCCTTCTTCAGGTCGATAACTACCCAGTGAGAGAAGCTACCACCAGCACACCACTTTTTGCTGATATCTCCAGGTCTGCCTACGCCATCTAGGAGGTTGCGTGGGTGCTCTCTTTCGTTGGTGTAGCCACTCACTTCCTTGATCTGTCCGCCACGTGCCACGTTTTGGAGCGTTTTTTCGTCGCTAATCTCAACGAATCCCTCTACGGTCTTGGTCGTAGTGCCTGCTCCGTTGCTTACTTTGACTGTGATGGCGTATAGACCAGCTTGGTCAAACTTAAATGTTGCCTTATTCTCTGTCGTACTGACGAGCGTTGCTCCCTTGGGTGTTACCCATTCATATTTTTTAGGGAATTTATTGGCATAGGCAGTAAACTCGATTTGTGAGCCTATAGTAGCAAGCGTTTTGCTTGCAGATATGCGTACTTCTGGGGCTGTAAGGGCTGGATATTTTAGGGTTAGAGTAGCTTCATTGGCTACTTCTTTCATATCCTTGGTTACGGCTCTTACGTAGACCTTGGCTTCTTTTTCGGATTCGTCCTTGCGTGCGAACTTATCAATATAGAAGCCTTCATTACGCGTCTGTCCTACGAGCTTTTTAGTCTCTCCTGAGCGTTCGAAGTAAACGTTGTAGTGGTGGATATCATCGCTCTTGGCGGCATCCCAAGTTAGGCGAATATCCGATACAGCCTCTTGTAGCTCGTTTTGGCTCTTGAGGTTCGTTACGACACCGCCTTGAGGGGTATAGTTCTCTGCCTTGATCGAGAGCTGGCCGAGTTTGAGGTTATAGTTATTGATGTTCCTTTGGGGTTTGAAGTTGAGAGATAGCATGCGGAGGTCTTTGCCTGCGAGCGACTTGAGCGAAGCCTTGGCGATAGACCACCCATTTTGTGCGGATTCTGTGGTCGTGAACTCAATTGCTTGAGTTTCCTTACCATTGATGTCTGTCGATACCACAAGCTCAAAGATTTTGTCAGTATCGCCCTTGTAGACCAGCTCTACAATTTCATTACCCTTGAGGTTAATCTTAGTTTTGTACAAGTGAACTAGATATTCGGCCTTAGCTCTGATTGGTCCAGAGACAACAAGGCTACTGCCTGAGTTGTATGCATCATCCCAGTTGAAATCGAGGTGTATGTTACTTTTTACTCCCCCGTTTTTGGCTTCAACCCACCATCTCCAAGTAGGCAGTACATCCTGCATCCCGACGTGATACCAGTCTCCTGTGCCACGCTTCTCGCCCTGTACGAATCTGTATTTACCAAGACCTGTACCAAAGCTCGTGACGAATGGAAGGGAGGTGATGGCGCTACGCTCTTGGATTCCAGCAGACATACCTGGCCAGCTATAGCCTCCATTAGGTCTGGTTTTGGTAGGGTCAAAAGAGGTATTTACCCAAAATCTACCTGCATTCTTGAAGACCTCGCTCATGGCTGCGTAGGCTTGAGGCCCTGAGGCCTGGGGAGTACCAAGTAGATGCTCTACTTTTTTCTTCCAGATGTGTTCCTCAGGGTTGAAGAGCTGTATAGAGCCCACGTGATCCGCTTGTTTGGCAGGGAAAAGGTTGTTGAAGATGCTAGCCCCACCATAAAGCCCAGAGGCTGCATTGTTGATGCCGTAGTAAACCTTTTGGAAGTATTTATCAGCTCCAAGATCTCTTACCAAGCCTGCTTTATTTTGACTAGCTCTCCAGTCGCCACCATAGTTGACAAAGTAAGATACCCCGGGATTCCCGTCAAACTTTAGCCATTTTTTTAGAGTACTACCAATATTGGTATAGGCATCGTAGTACTGGAGCTCCATGTCCTTGCCTTCACTCTTGGCCTTGTCTAGGAAGGCTTTCATGAACCCTTCCCATTGCTGGTCTGTGATGTGGCGAGAGCTACCCTCGTCGTTGAGCAACCAACCATCGAAACCAAGGTCACGGGCAATCTCATAGAGCTTGATGGCGTATGGGTAGGTGCCATTCTCCATGGTAAACATCTTGTCAGCTTCCTTGGTGTTGCCTCCATGTGCGAGCTCGGGGAAGAACAGAGTTCCTAGAATACGAACGCCATGTAGGTGAGCGATATCAATAGCAGGCGCAGAGGGGGCTGTGATGATCCCTTCGCCAGCAGAGCCGCCCCACCAGACTACTACGTCCATGTATTGCCAGTGGTTGGGGTTGTAGCCGATGAAATTGTTGGCTCCCTGAGCAGGCGTAGTGCTACAGTTGGGGTTCATCGTCAGACATGCTGCGACTTGACCTTGGTACTTCTGGTCAGTATTGGCCTTGATCCCGTCGTCATTGAAGCGCTTTTGTAGAGGAATGGTGCTTCTATTGAACTTAGCCTCTGGATACTTGTCGATCGACCAGTTCTTTATCCCGTCGGGATGCCAGCAACCTCCGAAGGGCTGTTGGGCAAGTGCGCTCAGGCCGAAAGAGCAAGCGGCCATAAGCACTGGTGCAATTTTTCCTAATCGCATAATTTTTTGAATTAAATTAAGGTATAATTGATTGATGATTTAGCGAAAGTTGTTGGGTACAGCTCGCTCATTGGGAGCTGCGTTGGTATCGGCGACATCCCACCAAACTCGATCCCCTTGTTTCGTGTTTTTGGGCGCATTTTCATTGTTCACCAAGTCGGAGATAGGGTAGCTTACGCGCTTGATGAATTTGCCTAAGGGCACGTCGGCCGAGAGGTTGTTGAGGGGATTGCGTAGTCTAGGGTAATCTGTACGGCGATACTCCGCCCACGCTTCATTGCCGTTGGGGAAGACGGCTAGCCACTTCTGCGTGATGATGGCCTCGAGCTGAGCCTCACGATCGCCACCATCGAATGGGTTGTTTTTGAGCCCCGAGATATAAGCCTCTGTCTTATCCTCTGGGAGGTGGTAGTAGCGCATCGACTCACGGATACCATCGAGGTAGAGTTGCTCGGCAGATCCACCTGCATTAGCCCAGCCTCGTAGTGCTGCCTCGGCTTGTAGGAACTTACACTCGGCATAGCCAAACCAAATGAATTCGCGGCTATAGCTGAACCAATGTGTATCGGAGAGTTTTTTGCCTTCTTGGTGCATCACACGCAGCACAGAGTATTTATTGGGTGTTCTGTCGACCTCTAGATTGCCGATCTCACTGCCTGTAAACTTGTTCTTGGGGTTTTCTATCCCTTTGTCGAGGAATGTCTTGGGGGTGGGGCGGAACCAGCTGATCGGGCATCGAGGATCAAGGTCTGTGCTCAGGTTGTAGTAGGCAAGCTCTAGATCCTTGCTCATCACGGCATCTAGGTAGCGATAGCTACAGTTGGCGACTTCGTTTTCGCTACCACTATCGTTATCTCCGCCTAGCTCTACTGGAGCATATTTCGGTACGGTACGCATACGGTCTTCTTGACTTTTCATCAGACCTGCTGGGTGAGCCAGAGCGGCTTCACCTTCCTTTTGGGCTCTTGCGGGATCGACGTTGCTGATGCGCAGAGCTAGGCGCAGACGAAGGGTATTGGCGAAGCGTTGCCACTTGGCTACATCTCCCTCGAAGCACCTGTCATCACGCTTGTCGAAAACGAACCCCGAGCGAGCAGGATCGAGCTGTTTGCTTGCCTCCTCTAGTAGCAGGAAGATTTGGTCATAGACCTGAGACTGGGGCTGATAGGTCGCATGAGTTGGAGCAGGCTGACACTTGATCATCGTGGTGGTCGGGATGTCGCCGTAAGTATCCGTCATTGTAGAGAGGAGGAAGGCGTAATAGACGCGCGCCATGTAGAAAGCGTTGTGATACTTCTCCTTGTCTAGATAGTACGCTACTTTGGCTACGGTCTGGTACTCGGATGTACGCTCCTGATAGAAGTGATTCCAGCGGCGATCGGACCAGTCGGCTGTGTAGACATATACGGGCGAATTGGCACTGAAGTTGGGATTGTTGTGCGCAAAGTAGCCTGCGTAGATATCGTGTGTGAGGTTGGTCGTGCGCTGATAGTCATCTACTAGACCCTGATAGGTAAGCGAGCGAAAGCTTGCCCCGATCGTCCCCTCGCTCTCTTTGAGAGCCTGCATAGCTTCTTGTGAGATTTGCTCCGCTAGGGCTATGCTCTGGTAATTGCCCTCCCCAGGCTCTTGGGGTTCTGGCTGGGGCTGAGGCTTGGGTGCTTCGGGCTTGTGTACGTAGGGCGGGGTTGTGGGGTCGGTATTCAGCTCCCTAAACCCATCGGTGCAGGATACGGTGCCAAGCAGAAGCGAGACTGCTAGGACAGACGTGATGTATTTACTTATCTGATTCATGAGATTGACTGCTTGCTTTAGAATTGCACATTGAGAGAGAACCCTAGCGTACGGGTGTATGGTACAGAGGTGAAGTCGATAGCCTGCGAGAACATGCTGATGTCGAAGCCGCCCTCGGGGCTAGAGCCCGGTGTGTGGCTAAGCAGGTAGCCTAGATTGCGCCCTACTACCGAGAGGCGTACATCTCTGAGGGGCGTAGACTTGAGCCAGCGTTTGGGCAATGAATACGAGAGGGAGAGCTCTTTGAAGCGGATGAACGAGGCGCTGTAGATAAATTCCTCTGCCACGCCATTGAGCCCACCCACTGTACGGTAGAAGTTTTCGGCTGATATAGCGGTCGTATTAGGCTGACCAGTTGCCTCATCTATGCCATCGAAAACGAAGTCGTCGCGCTGCTCCGTGCGCTTAGCCATACCCTTGGCTGCGGCGATAGACTCGGAGACAGATACAACCTCTCCGCCGAAGCGCGCATCGAAGAGAGCCGATAGCGACAGACCCTTGTACGAGAGCGTAGGGCTGATTGAGGCCAAGAAGTCTGGCTGTATGTTGCCGATCACCTTAGGCTTGTCCGAGTCGAATAGCGGAATGCCATTGCGTGTGATGATCTTGCCCGCTTCGTTGCGCTTGTACGACTTAGTGCCGAGGATGTCGCCGAGACGTCCTCCCTCGAAGGCGCCTACATCGACTAGCAGGTTGTCGCCTCTGAAGTTGAAGCTCATGTATTTGCTCTCTGGGTCTAGCTTGCGCACGATGGTATTGTTGTGCGAGAGGTTGAAGGTCATCGTCCACTCAAAGTCCTTCGTGCGGATAGGAGTACCGTAGAGCATAAGCTCGAAGCCAGAGTTGACGATCTCGCCAGCATTGACCAGCTTCCAGCTGTAGCCAGAGGAGCGGGGCTGTGGGATGCGTGTGATCTGGTTGCTCGTCGTGCTGTGGTAGTACGTGAAGTCGAAGCCGAGACGATTGTCAAAGAACTTCATATCAAGACCAGCCTCAAGGGATGATGAAATCTCAGGCTTGAGGTTCTCATTGTACTTCTCGCTCGGAGGTGTGAAGACTGGTCCCGATGGTTCTTGCCTCCAAGAGCCGGTGTTCACAAGGCGGAATGGCTCGGTGTCCTTGCCGACCTGAGCCCACGATAGGCGCGCCTTACCGAAAGAGAGCCACGAAGGGCGAGCGTTCTTCTGCTTCATCAGCTCGGAGAATACGAAGCTGAGGTTGGCCGATGGATAGAAGTATGAGTTGTTGTTGAGCGGTAGGGTAGAGGACCAGTCGTTGCGAGCCGTAAGGTCTAGGGAGAGGTACTCATCCCAAGCGAACTGGAATGAGCCGAAGGCCGAGCGGGTCTTGCGCCGAGAGAGGCCGTTGCCTGCAGCGTTGAAGCCCTGAGCCGAGTTGTGGCTCCAGTAGTTGTTGTTGAGCATATTTTTCGATACCCCCATCAGATAGTGCGTCTTTTGAGACATCTCGCTCACCCCAGCGGTGTAGTTGATGCGGATGTGATCTCCGATATTGTTGTTCCCCAGTAGGATAGCCTCTGCATTCTGCTCGAAGAAATTCTCTTCTCTACTTAGGTACTGCTCATTGGTCTGCTCCACGATCCCGTCCGTCCGATCCTTCTCTTCTATGTCGGTGTGGTAGTAGTCGAAGGCATACTTGGCTTGCAAGAAGAGCCAGTCGGTGAAGTTGATCTTGGCTGAAGCATAGCCGAAGCCACGCCAGCGTTGGTCTTCGTTGTCTCGCTGATTGTTGATGTAGTAGGGGTTGAGGTCTTGTGGGAATGGGCCTACATAGTTGATGTGTCTGTGTGTATCGTCCTTGTAGGTCTTGAGGTCATCTAGATTGATGTTGTGAGGCATATAGATGAGCGGATAGATCTCGCCACCGATCCCGAAGGTTGGTCTATTGATGGCTTGAGCACGCGAAAGGGAAATCTTCGTGTCTAGGCTTAGGTATTTATTCATCGTCATGCCTGCCTTGACGTCTAGATTGTTTTTGTTGATTTCTTCGCGAGCGAATAGACCAGTGCTACGCGTGTCGCCGAAGGAGATGCGGTAGTCCGACTTGTCGGTTACGCCCCCTATAGATACGTTGTGCGTCTGGGCAAATCCAGTCTGGAAGTAGTCTCTCAGCTTATTGCCATTGAGGCCGTAGGGGCGTTTCTTGCCATTCCACGCTTCATATTCATGTCCGTCTAGTTTAGCTCCGAAGCTCTCTGAGACGTTGGGGTTGAACTGTCCGTTGGAGCCCTGCCCGTAGGTACGCTGCTGCTCTAGCGATGCGCCCACTTGGCTCCAAGTGAAGTTGCCGTTGTAGGTAACGCCGAAGCCCTCCCCCTTATTCCCCTTTTTCGTTGTGATGAGGATCACACCATTACCAGCTCTCGAGCCATAGAGGGCTGCTGCGTTGGGGCCTTTGAGCACAGAGATAGACTCGATGTCCTCGGGGTTGATATCGGCCGTTACGCCCCCTCGGTCTACCCCTCCGAATAGCGATGCTCCCGAGCTACTGCTGTCATTGAAGGGGACGCCATCTACGATCCATAGAGGTTGGTTATTGTCCGTGAGGGATGAATTCCCTCGTAGCGTGATCTTGGTCGATCCGCTGAGCCCTGTGCCAGATATATTCATTTGTAGCCCTGCTACCTTACCCTGTAGTGCTCCCGTGACCGATGGGTTGCCAGTTTTGTTCAGCTCGCTACTCTTGACGTCCTGGAAGGCGTAGCCCAGCATTTTCTTCTCTCGCTTGATGCCTAGAGCCGTCACTACTACTTCGTCGATGGTCTGTGTGTCTGGTTTCATCACGATCTTCATGATGCCATCGGTAGCGGCGACCTCTATGGGGGTATAGCCAATATACGATAGCAGTAGAGTGGGGTGGGGGATAGGGCTACTGATGCTGAAGTTACCATCGAGATCGGTTATTACGCCCTGTGAGGTTCCTTTGATGCGTACATTGACACCGATAAGCGTTTCCCCTGTTTCGTCTACAATCTGTCCGCGATAGACTTTGCCTTTGCTCTGTTGCTGTTGGGGCTCTATCCGCACGCTCTGGTTCGCATGGAGTGCGATGGGTGCTAGAGCCAAGGACAGTGCAAGGGCTGGGGATAATAATAGCTGTGTTTTCTGCTTCATTACCATTTGCCAAGATTATCTGTTATAAACTGAATTTATTGATATTATTTCTGCTGATTAGTCTAGATGCTACGATGTGTGGTGCGTGAATTTATTCCGAAGTTTATAGATATATCTGTAATGCTGATTTTTAGCTTGATGAGTGAGGCGTTAAGCCTTTTGTTTCCATGAAATCCATATTCTATCACCGATGTGGTTTATCCTTGTTTCCTAAGTTTGTTTCGCCCAAAGGTAGACATTTGTGCCATATGGCAAGCATGATTTTGAGAATATTTATCTCTTCATATACCTGATTATTAGATATATAAAATAAATGAATTAAATAGGGTGCCGTTCTTTCAGTGTTTGGCTAATAGCGTTGGGGAAGATTTTTATTTGTATTAATCTCTCTCTTGTTGGTAAATGTATGTGCCTCTGTCTGGGAATAGTCGCCTTTTGTTGATTTGTTTGTCGTTGTGTATGCTTTGTGTGCTCGTCTTCTAGTGTATATGTTGCTTTTTGCTCTAACTGATTTTGTGGTGTTTGGCGCTTCGTATCATTCTACTGCTTCTTGTGACCAGTACAGACGAGAGGGCAGGATAGAAGTCGTTTCGAGGCTGTTTTATAGATGAAAATCTTCTATTGTCTGATAATCAGATAGATACAAAAATCCTCTAGAATTGACAATCTCAGAAGTGGTGGAGCTGTATACTGGAGTGAAGAGAAAGCCTCGTAAAACGCCTAAAAACAGCCTTGAGTGAAGTGTGCCAATATTTGGCGTAAATTAAGTCGGCTATTTAATGCTCCTTGGGCAAGCGATTGACTTGATGACAAGATGTGTGCTGCTACAAATTGAGCTTTTCTTCTTTTGTGTTAAAATGTGTAATTGTTTTGTGCGGCAATCTGACCAGACGAAGCTGTCTCTCGAGGATATTGAACTCGAGTTCGCCGAAAAACTCTCTGAAATTTTTTCGGATTAGTCCTACAATCCGCCACGATGTGTACACAGATCCGAAAAGATTAGTGCAGAGAAATTCTGAAATGATGGCTTCGCTTCAATCCAAACGGTCTAAATTTCATCTTATCTATTTGATTATTAGTTTGATTTCAGTTGTGTGTTTTGAAGGGGTATTTGGGGGTGGCTGGGACTAAGTGCCCAAACGAGGTTAAGCTCGATCTAGAGCCTGCTAGGGGGCAAATACGCGATCTGTCGCTTTTCACCCTTGCTGGAGTGTTTCTCTCATCAACATTCTGAAATTTGGTCTAAAATATAAATCTCCGCCTCTCGTAAGATTGGGTGAGGCTGGACTGCTTCGCTTGAGTAATCTCTAGACAAGATCGACTAGAGTAGTTCATGCCAAAAGGTCTAACTTTGTAGCTAAAGATACGATTGGCTACGATTATGACGTTAGACGAAATCAAACAGATTCTCCCTACGCTCCCCGAGTCGCCTGGGTGCTACAAATACCTCGATGCAGACGGGCAAATAATTTATGTAGGTAAAGCTAAAAACCTACGTAAGCGCGTGAGTAGTTACTTCCAGAAGGATCTGCCCAATGCCAAGACGAAGCTGCTCGTGCGCCAAATCAAGCAGATTGAGTATGTCGTCGTAGAAACCGAGTCTGATGCTCTGATCTTGGAAAACGCCCTCATCAAGGAGCATCAGCCTCGCTACAACATCCTGCTCAAGGATGGCAAGACTTACCCAGAGATTATCGTCAAGAACGAACCCTTCCCACGAGTCTTGGTCGAGCGTCGAGCTAGTCGAGATGGCTCTCTACGCTTCGGCCCATATCCGAGCGTGCAGATGGCGCGTGCTACGCTGGCGATGATACAAGATATCTACCCGATACGCACATGTAGTCTAGACCTTAGTCCTCAGAAAATTCTCGATGGGAGATACAAGGAGTGTCTGCAATATCACATCAAGCGCTGCAAAGCTCCGTGCATCGGCTCGCAGACGCGTGCGGACTATGAGGCCAACATCAGAGAGATAATTAGCCTACTGCGTGGGGAGCTCTCTACGGTGATTGACCTATATCGAGAGGAGATGATGCGCTTGGCCGAAGAGCTACGCTTCGAGGAGGCTCAGATCTACAAAGAGCGTCTCCGGCAGCTAGAGCAGTATCAGGTTAAGCATACCGTGGCCCCCCATCATATACATAATGTAGATGTCTTCAGTTTCGATCGTGACGATCGCAGTATCTATGTCAACTATCTACATATTTCGCAGGGGATGGTCAATAAGGCTCAGACTGTGGAGTACAAGACTCAGCTCGATGAGACGGACCAAGAGCTTTTTGCCTCAATGATTCTAGAGTTGCGCAGGCGGTTCGATAGTCGAGCGCGTGAGATTGTCTTGCCTTTTGCTCTCGACTGGGAGCTCTCTGGAGTTACAATTACGGTACCTCAGAGAGGAGACAAGAAGAAGCTACTCGAGCTCTCGGAGCGTAATGTGCGCCAATATCGTGTGGACAAATATAAGCAAGCTGAGCGCCTTAACCCCGACCAGCGCATGATGCAGATGCTGGGGGAGCTCAAGGAGCTGCTCTCGCTCGACCGACTACCTCTGCATATAGAGTGCTTTGACAACTCCAATACACAGGGGGCTAGTCCCGTAGCGGCGTGTATCGTCTTCAAGCGTGCTGTGCCAAGCAAGAAGGACTATCGCAAGTATCACATTCGCACTGTCGAGGGGGCGGATGACTACGCCTCGATGCGCGAGATTGCCCTTAGACGATACCGCAGAGTCCAGCAGGAGGGTGGGGGAGTGCCCGACTTAATTCTTGTCGATGGTGGCAAGGGGCAGATGGGGGTGATGCTAGAGGTGCTCCAGGAGTTGGGGTTGGATGTCCCCGTGGCAGGCTTGGCCAAAGACGAGCGACACCAGACGAGTGAACTTATTTGTAGCACCTCGATGCAGTCTGTGCCGATTAGGCATCAGAGCCCTACCTTTCGCTTACTGGAGCATATTCAGTCGGAGGTGCATCGCTTTGCGATCAGCTTCCATCGGGATGTGAGGAGTCGAGGGCAGATTGCCTCCAAACTGGACTACGTCAAGGGGGTTGGCCCTAAGACTAAGGATTTGCTTTTGTCCTCGTTTAAGAGCGTTAAACGCCTCTCGGAGGCTACCGAGAGCGAGCTTGCGGAGCTTGTAGGGGCTAAGAAAGCGCGTCTAATCTATGAAGCGTTACACGTGGAACAATGATATAATGAATCGAGATATGAGGGTTGTTGTACAGAGGTGCTCCAGGGCGGAGCTACATATTGGCGAGGAGCTGAAGTCGAAAATAGGCTATGGATTGGTGGTTTTGGTCGGTATAGAGGATCGGGATGGTGAGGAGGATGTGCGCTATTTGGCCAAGAAAATAGCGGCTCTGAGAGTCTTCGATGATGAGGCTGGGGTGATGAATCGCAGCGTTGTGGAGGCTGGTGGAGATATTCTGCTCGTGAGTCAGTTTACGCTGATGGCATCTACGAAGAAGGGTAATCGCCCAAGCTATATTAGGGCGTCTCGCCCAGAGATGGCAATCCCGCTGTACGAGAGTTTGGGTAGAGAGCTTGAGGGGTTGCTCTCTAGGCCTATCGCGTATGGGGTCTTCGGGGCAGATATGCAGGTGGGTCTAGTCAACGCGGGGCCAGTTACCATCATCATGGATAGCCACGACAGAGACTTCTAGCCTTGTGGCTGTGGAACACTGTGTGTTGAGAAATAAGGAAGAGTAGATGGTTGTGTCCTTTTTGTTATTTCGGAAGACTAGGTAGTATCGTTTTGTACTTAATACTTGAATCTATCCGCCTGCCTTACTATGCAATGCCGTTTGAAAAAAGGATTTATTCTCATATCTTTGTGGAAGTATTTTGATGAAAAATATTACTTCTACCACAATATATGTACTTGACCCAGAAAGTAAATTGTTTGTTAGGCTTTTTGTGGAAGTCGTTCCTCCCCAAGGCGCCAGATAGGTCGTATTATGAGTCATTACTGCCTCCTCCAGACTTAAGTCATACGCGGGGGGGGGGTACCGCATAAGATTCATCAAACCGCTCACTCTAGACAACTCCCGAAAGAGATAGAGGAAAATATTGCCTATCTTCAAGAGTTAAATCCTGGGTGGAGTCATTCCTTTTATGACGATGCAGAGATTCAAGCCTATCTGAAAAAGAATTATCCCGAAGGGATTTCAGAGTATTTCAATAAGATATCTCCAAATTATGGG
Source organism: Porphyromonadaceae bacterium (assembly GCA_030528445.1). Lineage (GTDB taxonomy): Bacteria > Bacteroidota > Bacteroidia > Bacteroidales > Porphyromonadaceae > Porphyromonas. Next base: position 27,310 of record JAUMYV010000019.1, read on the forward strand.
GCTGCAAAAGCAGACTTGTTTCGCTATTTGCTACTTTATCAAGAGGGAGGAGTTTACCTAGACATCAAGAGTTCTTTGACTCAGCCTTTGGAAAATCATTTACAGCTAGAAGATGAGTTGATATTATCTTACTGGGATAATCTACCAGGTGGACTACAGGAGGGGCTTTGGATCGACCATAAGGAGTATCCCAATATTCCACGAGGAGAATTAATGCAGTGGATAATTATTAGCAAGCCTAGGCACCCTATGATACGTGAGGTTATCATTCAGGTCCTTGCCAATATAGACCATTATAGCCCTTTTACTGAGTCAGGTGGAGCAGGGGAGGGGTTATGGGGAACACTCCGTACGACAGGGCCTATAGCCTACACCCGCTCTTTGGTAGGTTCGATGTCTACTTATGAGGGGCATTTTCGAATGGTTAATTTGTATCGAGATTGGGGGGTTAAGTATTCTATCTATTCTCAGCCAGGGGAGTTTGCTCATAAGAAAATACTTAAAAGTGATTATCGCCTGGCATGTAATCCCATTGTGGCTCACCCCATAAAAATGATTCAATGGTTGTCTGTGTCGTTTCTGAAAATGCTGAGAGACTATCAAAGTGTTCGGATGAGGTTTCTTTAGTTAAATACAATGGTTCTGGTGCGTTACATTTTTACGGTTATTTGTTGGGTGTGATACTTCAGAGATAGTATTTGGTAGAGTGCTCCCAAATCATGATAGCTGGTATAGGCTACTTCTGCTATGATTGTGTCCTGTTTTTATTTTGTTGTCATTTAAATCTTTTGAGGCTTCTAAATATGGCATGCTGAATTGTAAAGTCTTATGATAAATCTGCTAGTACTCCTACTTTATGGTAAGAAACATGTAGATTTTTTATGATTAAAAGTCTCATAACACTCTGTCGTTATTCAGCTGTCTATCAGGCACACTGAACCAATCTCGTTCACTCTGCAAATTGGTAGACAAAATAGATTGAGAGTGATTCAATGCGGATTCCCTACTTTTATCATTGTCAGAACAATGGTTGCCCTAGCTGGCTGGTTTGTTTGATTTGTTTATTGTCTGTTCTTAAAATATCTTTGCAATCTCTCTGTTGGATGTTGGGTTGGTAAATGGAACGTGTGCCCTAGGTATTTGCCTTATGCTTTGGGGCATTATCCCTAACTTTGTGTTACTGCCCAAGCAGGCTCGGTATCTAGGCGCTTGTGAGAGCCTCTAGAGGGTCTGGTAGAGCTCACGTACTAATCATTTTAGCAGAAATATTATGAAGAAGATTGCTATCATCACAGCCAGATCTGGCTCAAAGGGGTTGCCCAACAAAAATATGCTTATGGCAGAGGGTAAGCCTCTTCTTGCTTACTCCATAGAGGCTGCTCTGGAGGCTGGGATATTTGACAAGATTATTCTGACGACCGACTCTCAGGAATATATCGATACGCTGTCGCATTACCCCATTGACTTCGTCAAGAGGGCAGGACATCTAGCGACCGATAAGTCAAGTTCATTTGATGTACTAGAGGATGTCTTGATGCGACCCGAATATGCGGGGTGCGACTATTTCGTTTTGCTGCAGCCGACATCTCCTCTGCGTACCGCAACCCATATCACGGAGGCTTGCGAGCGGTTTGAGAATCATTGGGAGCGATTCGATTTCCTTGTCTCTGTTTCAGATGCTCATAAGCCCACTACGCTAACTCGATGTATAGATGAAGACGAGAGCCTCAAATATTTTGACCTTGATTACTCTCGCTATGCTCGTCAGAACTATGCCCCAGAGTACTCGCCTAATGGAGCTCTGTTTATGGGCAAACCGCAAGAATATCTCCAGGCGAAGCAATTCTATGGAGCGCGCTGCTTGGCGTATTTTATGGATAAGTCTGTCTCTATAGATATTGATGATCGGGATGATTTTGAGCACTTCTATTTTATTCTTCAGCAGCGCAAGCGAGATCAGCTGTTGTATGCACAGGTGCAGAGAGAGGTAAAGCTCAAGGAGGCTTACTATGGCAAACCCAAAGATATTACCCTACTTGGAGGCTCTCTTCTTGCATTATTTCCCTTGGAAATATGGGGGGGGGTAGAAGAGCTTCATAATCTAGCTGTTACGGCGGCACGTCTCTCTCAGTACAGAGAACTAGTTCTAGAGCGGGAGGACATCGCTCTATCCGGTATTATCGTTCTAGACTTGGGGAGAGATGACCTGCGCAAAGAGGGCAGAACTCCACGAGAGATTGCCCAGGAAGCCAAGGTGCTTGTGGAGCGAATCATGAAGATTAACCCCAAGGCTGAGATTTATTTACTCGAGTGTCTGAACGCTCTATTCCGCGTCGACTATGATAATAGCAAGGCTCAAGCTTTTAATGAGCAGATGAGGGAGGAGATCAAGGGCTTGCCTCGGGTGCATTGGGTGGAGCTAAATGAAACGTTTAACAATGAGTATGGTAAGCTGTCTCTAGCCTATACCGATGATGGGCTTAATTTGAATCAAGCGGGCTACGAACTTCTTGCAAACAAACTCTCAGCTCTGGTAATAGAAAAATGAATTTGATTATTTGTGGCTCTCCTTTACAGGTATTGATTGCTGAGCGTATCATAGATTTACATCCTAATGAGGATTTCTATGGAATTGTATATTGCTACCAACTCCCCCCGAAGCTGGCTTACTACTATGAACGGCTTTCGAGGAAGTGTGTAAAGTCCCGAATTATATATGGGGATCAAGGTCATTCCAAACTGGGGATTTACAGAGAGATCCTAAAACTCATAGTACTAGGGGCTACTTTACCCAAAATAAAGTCCGTTTTCATCGCAAATATAGATATCATTGATGTTTGTATATTTCTCCATAAAGCCTCACGTGGAAATATTTACACTTTTGACGATGGTAGTATAAACCTTTGCCCAGATGCATTCATGGGTATGGTACGAAAAAAAATAGGAGGTTTTCAACGCATCCTAAGTTGTATTTTCAAAATTCCAACTGCTGAAGATCTTTTTAGACGTAGTCTTACTCACTACACGCTGTATGATTTGCCTAACGTTTACTCAAATACCATTAAAGTTGAACTCTTTCACAGAGAGAAAGAAGTAAAAGGGGGTAATAGAGATGCAATACCCAGGGAGGTGCGAACACTTATGTTAGGGCAACCCATATATGAGTATGGTGATGAGGGTGAAAAACTCAATATCCAAATAACTGAGAGCGTAATTAATAGTTATCAGATTGAGTGTTATATCCCTCATCCAAGAGAAAAGTATAGAGTTAGCAATGTCGAGTATATCAACACGAACTTGATTTCGGAAGACTACCTCTTGGAGAATTTGGAGCGAGACCCTGGGCTACACTACGTAATTTATACATTCTGCAGTACTACCGCTCTTAATCTTTTGGGGCATCACAGAATTAAATTCGTTGCTGTAAAACCAAAACTTATTCCATCGCATCTAGAAGAGGTGTATGTTATTTTGGCTAATGCAGGGATACAGATTGAGAATCAAAAATAAAAAGAAATGAATAGGTTATCTAACTATGCAAGTTCCTAAGTTTAGCCTTCACTCCTCAAGCAGAGACAAAATTGCTAACTTTGCATGCTTGTGTTTGATGTGCTAATATGTCGGGAAATTATATTGTATCAGCTCGTAAGTATCGTCCAGATAGCTTCGCTACGATCGTCGGGCAGGAAGCTATGTCTGCCACCCTGCGCACAGCCGTGCTCTCGGGTAAGACGGCGCATGCCTATCTCTTCTGTGGCCCGCGTGGCGTCGGGAAGACTACCGCTGCGCGCGTTCTGGCCAAAACGATCAACTGCACCAATCTAAGTGCAGAGGGGGAAGCGTGCAATCGGTGCGAGAGTTGCAGAGCATTCGAGGAGCAGCGTTCGTTCAATATCTTCGAGCTTGATGCAGCCTCCAACAATAGCGTAGAGGACATCCGTACCCTTACGGAGCAGGTGGCCATGCCGCCAGCCTTGGGTCGCTACAAAGTGTACATCATCGACGAGGTGCATATGCTCTCTCAAGCTGCATTCAATGCTTTCCTCAAAACCCTAGAGGAGCCACCGAGCTATGCGATATTCATCTTGGCGACGACGGAGAAGCACAAGATCCTCCCCACGATTCTCTCGCGTTGCCAGATCTATGACTTTCGGCGTATCACAGTACTTGATATTGCTCAGCATCTGCGCTACGTAGCTACAAGCGAAGGGATAGAGGCCGAGGAGGCTGCTCTAGGACTGATTGCCGAGAAAGCCGATGGGGGGATGCGTGATGCGCTCTCGATGTTTGACCGCATTGCCAGTTTCTCTGCTGGCCATATTACCTACGCCAATGCCTTGGAGAGCCTCAATGTGCTCGACCATACAGCCTATAGACAGCTCCTAGAGACAATCCTAGCCGGTAACTACCGGGCACTGCTTGTTTCGCTAGACCAAATATTGGCCCGTGGCTTCGACGGACAAATCATTCTCTCGGGACTGGCTACATTCTTGAGGGATCTATTGGTCGCCCAGTACCCCGAAACGCTCCCGCTACTGGAGAAGCCCACAAGTGTGGCAGCACTCTACCAAGAGTTGGCCTCTCGTACACCTACGGTTGCACTTCATCAAGGCCTCAAAGTGCTGATGCAAGCCGACCAGCAGTATCGGTCGGCGACGAATAAGAGACTGCTGGTGGAGCTTAGCCTGCTCAACTTAATTAGCCTATTTCGTAGCCCAGAGGTGCAACCAGCCGCATCGACACGGCCTCAAACCCCTGTCACGACACAAGTACAGCCTCAGTCGGCTGCTCCAGCCTCCATGACAAGTGAGCATCGAGCCGCTAGTGCGCAGCCTCAGCCTCCTCGGATGGCCGCAGAGCCTGCTTCGTCCCGAGAGCCGTTGGCGCATCCAGAGCCTGCTCCCCAAGTCGCCAAGCCCGTAGTCTCTCCTCTAGACGAGGAGCTCCGTGAGGGCAGGCAGCGTTTCCGTGGTCTTAAGTCCCGCTCGCAGAGGTTGCAGAGCCATGCCTCGGTAGAGCCGAGAGAAGAAGAGGTTTCGGCGCGTGAGGGATTCGACGAGGTGATGCTGCAGAGGGCTTGGATGCAGTTCGTCAGCCAAGAGCTGGAGGAGGACAAGGTAATCTGTCGCAACATCATGCAGCAAGAGCTCCCTCGCCTAGTAGCGCCACATATTGCAGAGGTTGCCATCGTAGACTCATCCGCCGTTATGGAACCTATCCAGAGGGAGCTCCCACGCATACAGGCCTATCTGCGCCGCGCTCTGCGTCATGGTGCTATTGAGGTGCGCATACGAGCCAAGGCGGAGCATGAGCAAGCTTTCTTGCCTACCACGTCTCAAGACAAGTACGAGCATCTCAAGAAGCTCAATCCGAATGTTGAGAAACTCCGCGATACACTCAAACTCCGCCTGCTCTAGCATATGGTCAGTATTATTTCCCCTGCCAAAACTTTTGCCACCAAAGTCAAGAAAGGCACTTATACGCCCGATCTTACCCAGCCTCAATTCATAGAAGCAAGTCGCCCCATCGTAGAGGCAACACTTGCCTTGGACAAGGCGTGTATGGTCAAGCAGTTTAGCCTTAGTCCCAAGAAGGCAGATGAGGCCTATCGGGACTGGCGAGCATTCATCTCGAGCACGACGCAAGACGCGCCAACGCTGCAGCTGTACTCGGGCATGGTGTTTAAGAAGATTGACTCTGCGAGCTTCTGCGCCTCTGACTGGCTCTGGGCAAACGAACATCTACTCGTCTGCTCGTTCGTCTATGGGCTACTCCTGCCCACGGACGGCATTAGAGCCTACCGTATGGAGGGATCGGCAGACCTCGGCTGGGATAGAGAAGAGAGTGTTTTTGAGTACTGGCGAGATCAGCTGACGCCTTGGCTCATCAGCCGTGTACAAGCCTCGGGAGGAACCTTGTTTTACTTGGCTAGTGAGGAGATGAAGCAGCTCTTTCATTGGGCAGAGGTCGAGCGAAGTATTCGGGTTATTAGTCCGCGCTTCATCACCAGAGAGCCTTCGGGCAAACTCAAACAGATCGTCATCTATACCAAGATGGCACGAGGTGCGATGGTACGCCACATCATACAGAATAGGATAGAAGACCCAGAGAAGCTCAGAGAATTTTCGCCAGAGGGCTTCGTATACTCAGGAGAACTCAGTCGGGGCGATGAATGGGTTTATATTCTAGAGCAGTAATCAGCAAAATTTGATGTTATGGGAAGAAAAATTAGTGTAGCAACCTATCAAAGGCTCAATGGGAGTAGCTATGGTAGGGGTTATCATGGCGGTAAACGCTCGCGCTGGTGGCTGTGGGTCATTCTGCTTGTCGTGCTAGCTCTAGTAGGTGCTGGCTTCTGGGTATATCGGCTGTATCAAGCTCCTGTGGGGCGGCATACCCAGACGGTCTACCTGCTCATTGACCGAGACGATACTCCGGAGGACGTGCGTAGGCAAATCCACAAAAAGATCTGGCCGACGCGCCCCAATGTCTTCGACTTCTTTTGGTCTTGGCGCAAGGTGGACGAGCATCTACGCACAGGGCGCTATGCCGTTCCCCCAGAGGTGACGACAGACGAGTTCATGAGCATTCTCATATCGGGTAATCAGGCTCCTGTAGACGTTCCTCTACTTGGGATACGTACCGAGGCCGAGCTCATCGGCCAACTAGACAAACATTTGATGCTTGACTCGGCCGAGCTCGTCGGGTTCTTCCAGGACAGCGTAGCCCTAGCTAGGCAAGGGGTGGATCGAGAGCAGGCTCGTAGCCTATTCCTTGCTCGGCACTATACACTAGAGTGGGATATCAGTTTGCCAGCATTGGTAGATACGATCCTGCATCAGCATCAGACCTTCTGGACGGCCGAGCGCAAAGCTCTAGCCGATAGCCTTGGGCTCAGCCAGAGTGATGTATCGGCACTAGCTGCGATACTAGAGGAGGAGTCGAGCAAGCCAGACGAATATAGCCGTATAGCAGGGCTCTATATCAATCGCCTGCGCAAGGGTATGCCGCTACAGAGCGATCCGACTATTAAGTTCGCGCTCGGAGATTTCTCGCTCAGACGTATCCTATACGAACACTTGGAGGTAGCTTCGCCCTACAACACGTACAGAAACGTGGGGCTAACCCCTGGGCCAATACGCCTGGTGCGTCCAAGCAGTCTAGATGCCGTCCTGCAGGCGGAGCAGCACAATTACCTCTACATGGTCGCCAAGGATGATTTCTCTGGCTACCACAACTTCGCTGCAGACTATGCAACGCATCTGCGCAATGCCCGCCTCTACCAGCAAGAACTCAATAGACGTGGAATCAAGAAATGAGAGCGTAATGTTTTCTAATTCAATTAATTATACCCCCCCCCCACCCCCCCCACCTATTTCTGG
>JAUMYV010000020.1 GCA_030528445.1 Porphyromonadaceae bacterium
CCATCGGCAACATCCACGACAACCCCGAATTGCTGGATCTATGACCGAGACGATAATCCTCATCGCCATTGCGGCGGTGGTAATATATACGAGAGAGGAGCTATGAACATCCTAAGCCTATTCGACGGGATGAGCTGCGGGCAGATAGCCTTGAGGGAGCTTGGCGTTGAGGTCTCGAGATACTATGCCTCTGAGATTGACAAGCACGCCATAGCGCAGACGATGCTCAACTTCCCCGAGACTATACAGTTGGGCGACGTGACGCAGTGGCGCACGTGGGATATAGACTGGTCAAGCATCGACCTCATACTAGCTGGCTCGCCCTGTCAAGGGTTCAGCCTGGCGGGCAAGATGCTCGGACACGACGACCCACGCAGCCGCCTCTACTGGGTCTTCCTCGACATCTTGCGCCACGTGCAGGCCTGTAACCCCAACGTTAAGTATCTGTTGGAGAATGTGCGGATGCGACCCCAAGACGAGCGGATGATTAACGAGAGCCTAGGCATTATGCCTGTGGTTATCAACTCCGCCCTCGTGTCGGCTCAGAATAGAGTCCGCCTCTACTGGTCTAACATCCGCATAAGACGACATGGACTGTGGGACGACCTCTACACGGACATCCCACAGCCAGCAGACCGAGGCATCTACATCCAAGACATCCTCGAGGAGGAGGTGGACGCTAAGTACTACATCGACTCGGGAGTGTGGGGTCAGGACATCGCAGGCAAGAGCCGTGCGCTCCGTGTGGGCGGTGCGCTATCGCCCGACGCCAAGCACGCCTGGGACGTCATCAAGCTAGACCGCAACCTAAGCCCCAAGGCTCAGCAGGGTAAGGCGTCGTGCTTGACGGCTGGCGGACACAGCGGAGGCAACCACTCGGATATGGATGTGCTGGCGATTACGGCTGGCACTTGGCGCACGCACAAGAGAGACAGAGGCTTCCGAGAGGTATCTGGCTCCAAAGCACCCTGTATGCTAGCCAGAGCGCGCAACGATGGTAGCGGTCAGCCCTGCGTGCAGTATGGCTATCAGCTACGCAGGCTCACCCCGACCGAGTGCGCACGACTACAGACTATCCCCGACTGGTATCAGTGGGGATGCTCCGACACCCAAGCCTACAAGATGCTAGGCAACGGGTGGACGGTAGAGGTAATCAAACATATATTAAGCTATATAGTATGACAACGACACTATTAATCATCGCCATATTGTCGGCCATCGTCCACGTGGTCGCACTAATCGTAATACTCCGAGACGAGAAGAAGCGATGGAAGCGATAGCCATTACCCTAATCCCCATCCTCTTCGCACAGCTCTACAAGCTGGTGCGAGCGATGGACGAACCCAATAACCTATGAGCAGACTAATAACCATACCCCTCTCACGCAGCCAATGGGAGGGGATAGAAACGAATAAGGCGGTCGCCCTGCCCGAGAGCGAGTACTGGACGAAACGCCTATACAACGAGGACGGAGCTAAGCTCTATGAGCGTGTCAATATCCGCCTCGGTGTGTCTGGCGCCCCTCGTCAGTTCGTATTCGCAGGCGTCAGCTACAGCCTTAACGCTGATGGAGAGGCCGTGTATCGCATCCGATTGGGGCGTGAAATACCCAAGGTAAGCAAGGAGACGTTTCTGGACGGCCTGCACCTTGCGCTCAACGAACTAATCTGGGAGGCTTGCGAGGCTTGTGTAGCGCACGCAACCAGCCTCAAGATAGACAGCCTCAAGTACGCATCACGCAAGTACAGAGACCTGCACCGAGAGTACCGACACATCATGCTCTACTCCCACACAGATGAGTACCGAGAGCAGGTCGAGCACAACAAGCGAGACCTCAGAGCCTATTGGTCGGGTACAATCGAGGGCATACTGCAGGCGTCCAAGCGGTCTATCGTCCAGACGGACGGAGAGATTGACGCCCTAATGATGCACTGCGAGGCTATCGTGGGTATTCTGTATGCTCGGCTATCGGAGCGCATCCACGAGTACAACGGCAAGCCCAAGGAGCATAGGGCGGTCGTCGAGGTCAATAAGCACCTAGCGGAGATGCTCGATGTCTACGCAGGCACATACGGCATCAACCCCACGTGGGAGGCTCAAGCCCTCGCACTGATGGGGCGAGAGATCAAGAACTATTATCAACTACATAAGTGGATATGAGCAGACGAGTACACAAGCAGCACAGCCTCTTAGAACGGGATGAAGAGAGGCTATCTAAGCGACCACCTCTGTGTGAGGCGGAACGAATAATCTTCGGTAGCCCACAGCGCATCGCCTTGGAACTACATCGGAGCAGGCGGATAAGCTACCACCGCCCGATGAACGCCAAACGAATAGCGGAAACAATCAAGCAATGGAAGAATAAACTATAGATATGGCAAAATGTAAATGTGGGTATTGTGATGGGCTTGGCGTTGTCCTTCCATGGACAGAAAAAGAGGTAGAATCTTTAGTGGGAAAGCCCTCATGGTGGATGTATAAATGCCCTGTATGCAAAGGGATTCGGGACAAAAACTAGACAAGCTCATCACACGCTACAACATTAGCGTAGCGCAGAAAGGCAAAGCACACCTATCACTTAGGTGCTGGGCTATGCCTAGAAAGTCAGTGAATAGAAAGAAGAAAGAATGACAGCAGACGAATATAGACAGCTCGTGGCGGAGCATAACGCGCCCAAGCGCAGAGCCAAGAAGCCACGGCATAAGGAGAGCGAGCTACAAAAAGCCTGCGTGGCGTGGTTTAGAGTAAGGTATCCCAAGAGTGCCAAGATGCTCTTTTCCGTCCCCAATGGGGGAAAAAGAAATGTCTTCGAGGCAACGATTATGAAGTCCGAGGGCGTGGTCGCTGGCGTGGCAGACCTGCTCCTGCTCATTCCCCGAAAGGGGTTCGGATGCCTATGCATCGAGATGAAAGCAGGCAAAGGCAGGCAGTCAGACCTCCAAAAGGAGTGGGAAGCCCTCACCACCCTACACGGCAACAAGTATGTCGTGGTTCGGTCGAGGGAGGAGTTCGAGGGGGTGGTAGAGGAATACCTATCGGGCTGAAATGCTATCGAGCGAACAATGAAATAGCGTGAGTGTTCCCCGAGTTGTTTTTAGGAGCTTGCGTTGTGTCTGGCTGGTGTGTTTGAGATGATTGTTCAATTTGATCGCTAGTCCCTATCTGAAATCGCAGCCTCTTGCCTTGGTTCTCGAAGTAGAATACTAGTATAGCGTAGCCAATAGCAATAACTATAGCCGATACTACGGATTGAGCTACTGCGTGAGCGTAAGACTGCCACCTTTTGGGCTTGATAGGATCTACAACTCTTTTTATAAGTGTTAAGTGATCCTGATTGATGCTATCCTCGATCTCCTTGGCGTGTTCGGATAGTGTGTTTCTAGAAAACTCCATAAGTATCTCCTCTGCCTTGGCTCGATATAGCTCTACAGCCGCATCTGTCTGACAAGACTTCTTGAAAGCGACAAGCTCATCCTCCGTTGGTTTTCTATCCAGCGATGACAGAAACTCAGACTTATGTTTCTTATAGAGAGAATAGGCTATCTGTCCGACAATATCATTCTCGGAGTCTACCAACTTGGAAAACATAGTCAAATCTTGGAGGCTTTTCGAATGGCGTCTCTATAGGCTTCCTCTATTCTCTCTCGTGATATTGCAGTCGAGATGGTTCTACCCATAATAGAAGATGTGATAATCATACCACCTCGATTATCAGAGGTTGCACGAGTCCTAAGCAAGGGGTTGCTCCCACCTTGATCGCGTCTAGACATACTACTGTTTGCCTTGGCGATCGTATGCCTTGTTATCTTGCACATGTTTCAAATATCATTACATAACAGGGTAAATCCCTTTGGAGTATCAAACTTATCTATTTGGTGTATCAAAACAGATCCTTTGAGAGCCAAAGATATAAAAAATAAACACACCAGTGTTTCTGGGTGCTTATGAGTGTTTTTAGTGACTAAAATAAACGAAAACAGAATATATGGAAGAAAGAATTAAAATATCCAAGATCATCCCAGTAGACATCTACAGACGGGATGTGCTGCTAGTAGTGAACTACAGCCACAAGGATCTAGCAGAAGAATTGCTCAAATATATCAGCAAGGGAGAGGTAAAGCGAACGATGAAAGAATGCAGAAGCATACAACGGGATGGTGCTATCACAGTGTTGCATGGCAATGGTGGAGTGCTCGTATATCTACCAATCTATCACGGTAATGAATCTGGAATAGCGAAGCTCACCCACGAGATGCTCCACGCTGCGAGTTTCATCATAGAAGAGACTGGCATGTCCTTTTCTCATCATACGCAAGAGGCCTATGCTCATCTACTCGAATACCTCATGGGCGAGGCAATGAAAGCATTAAATCAAATCAAATAAATAACAACAATGGAAATCCAAGGAAGAATCATTGAAGTGCTACCCCTGCAATCGGGCGTGGCCAAAGCATCAGGCAAGGAGTGGAAGAAGCAGGACTATGTACTCGAGACATTCGAGCAGTACCCCAAGAAGATTTGCTTCTGCCTCTGGGGCGATGCCATAGACCGCACCAACCTGCTCGCAGGCGAGGATGTGACGGTACAGATAGACATCGAGAGCCGTGAATTTAATGGTCGCTGGTACACAGAGGTGCGTGCTTGGCGTGTGGATAGAGGCCTCATATCGCCCTCTGCACAACCACAGCCCCAGCAACAGGCCTACCAACAGCCAGCATACCAACAGCAAGGCCTAGGAGCTGGAGCGCCTAACAATGATTTGCCATTCTAAGAATCGTTTTTTCGAGTAAGTAGGACTGGGGACTTTTTTGTATCTTTATAGCGAATAATAGATATATGTGATGTTACATATTACTTGATTTTGTATGGGCAGGCAGACCACAAAAACCAACAGTAGTAAAAAATGCATTCCAAAAAAGGGGGAACTCTCAACCAAAACTCGGAAGAGAAGATTTCTTGATGCGCTATCCGCAAGCCTTGGCAACATATCGGAGGCCGCTAAGTCTGTTGGAATTAACCGAAGAACCTATTACGATTGGATTAAGGACGACCAAGAGTTCTCCCAATCCGTAGACAGTATTTCTGAGTCTCAAATAGACTATGTAGAGAGCAAGCTGCTGGAACGCATCAATGACGGAGATACTACCGCCACTATCTACTACCTCAAGACAAAGGGGAGAAATCGTGGCTGGAGCGAGAAGATTGAGATTGATGCAAAGATTAGTCCCTTTGAGCGCCTGATGATGGAGACCGAGGACGATTGAGAACATCTGGGTTGTAGCATGGCGGACAAGGCACAAATCAAAATGAGGGCTTGGCGGGCGGACTGGAATAAGTTCGTCCGTGAGGTGCTACATGCTCGCCTAGACCGAGAGCAGCAAGCTATCATCGATAGCGTGCAGCACAACCCACGCACAGCCGTAGCGAGCGGCACGGCTAGGGGTAAGGACTTCGTCTCCGCTTGCGCCGCCATCTGCTTCATGTACCTAACCCCCAGATTCAAGGGGGGGAAGCTCATCGCCAATACCAAGATAGCGATGACCGCCCCAACGGGTAGACAGGTTAGCAACATCATGGTTCCAGAGGTGCGTAGGCTATTGAGGCAGGCTGAGGTATTGCCAGGGAGATTGGTTGGTGGAGATATTCGTACAGACTACGAGGAGTGGTTCTTGACGGGCTTCAAGGCGGACGAAAACAACCACGAGGCATGGTCGGGTTTCCACGCAGTGAATACGATGTTTGTTGTTACCGAGGCGAGCGGTATTAGCCAGAGCGTCTACGATGCTATCGAGGGTAACTTGCAGGGCAACTCTCGCCTATTGCTCGTGTTTAACCCTAATACAACTACGGGGTACGCTGCTCAAGCGATGAAGTCTCCACGATTCAGCAAGTTCCGCCTCGATAGCCTTAATGCTGAGAACGTAAAGAAAAAGGCGCACATCATCCCCGGACAAGTAGACTACGAATGGGTCAAGGATAAGGTAGAGGCATGGTGCACGCCTATAAGTAACGAGGAGATGAATGAGGGCGATGGAGATTTCATCTTCGAGAATGGCATTTACCGCCCTAATGACCTCTTCCGTGTCAAAGTGCGTGGCATGTTCCCCAAGGTAAGCGAAGACTGCCTGATACCCTACGAGTGGATAGAGATAGCCAACGAGAGGTGGCGAAAGTACCAAGACGACGGGTTTGCTCCCAGTAAATCTATACGTTTGGGGGTCGATGTCGCAGGTATGGGGCGAGATAATAGCGTGCTTGTACCAAGGCAAGGTAACTATGTACCAAAGATTGAGGTTCATCAATCGGGTGGACAAGCCGACCATATGCACGTGGCGGGTCTTATCGTTCAATACCTCCGAGACTCCAAGGCTCGCGCCCTAATCGATACGATAGGAGAGGGGGCGGGCGTCTATGCTAGACTTCAAGAGCTTGGGTATCTTAATGCTATATCATGTAAGTTCAGCGAGGGGGCAAAGAACCTCAAGGACATTACGGGCGTTTACACATTCTCTAACATGCGTGCCTACTGCTATTGGGCGATGAGAGATTGGCTTAACCCGCGGAATAACTTCCAGCCCGCCCTGCCCCCCTGCGATGAGATTATGCAGGAGGCTACGGAGGTGCATTGGGGCTTCCGCTCAGACGGCTCTATATTCATCGAGCCCAAAGAGGATATTAAGAAGAGGCTAGGCCGAAGCCCTGACCATTTAGATGCCCTAGCGAATACATTCTACCCTCGTGATATGCTCGCTGTGAGCAACGAGGAGATATTATCAGGATTGTTATAACAGACTAAGATACAACTCATCTGCGTGAAGATGCGCAGAACAAAATTAAAAACGTATGAACGAAAATACCCTAAAAGAGCTCATCTCGCTAAGCCCAGAGAAAGCTATCGAGGCACTTAAGGCTAAATCCGTGAGTGTTCCCAAGTGGGCTGACCTAGAGAAACATTACGACAGAAGAAAGCATGACGTAATGACCGACCAAAACGCCCTTAAGGACAAGAAGAGGTCAGACGGGGGCGTGGACAAATCCACCCGCGTATCCCTAGCCCTTGAGAAACTAGCTAGTAGGCGTATGTCCGAGTTCTGCTTCGCTATTCCCGTCAAGAGGGTTTACTCTGGTATAGATTCAGACCAAACTAAGTCTCAAATAGTGAGAGCAATAGAGGCTATCTACAAGAACGCCCGCATAGACACGATTAACCTAAGGAGGGGGAGGTCGTTTTTCGCGTCATGCGAGGTCTGTACCGTCTGGTTCGTCAAGGAGCAGCCCAACGCCAGCTATGGCTTCGATAGCAAGTACAAACTCAAGTGCAAGTCCTATAGCCCTATGGACGGGTATTCTCTATATCCTCTATTCGACGACATGGACGACATGATCGCCATGAGCTTCGGATATGACAAAAAGGAGGGAGACGATAAGGTTAGCCATTTCGAGACCTATACGATAGATGGGTATTACCATTGGATTGACAAAGGCGACGGCTGGGAGCTAAAAGAGCCCCCTGCGAATATAAAGCTAGGTAAGATACCAGCTGTTTATATGAGTCGACAAGAGGCAATCTACGAAGACATCACAGATATACGTAGCGAGCTAGAGTTCCTTTTGAGCCGAAACGGCAATGTCCTCGCCTACAACTCCGCCCCAGCGATAAAGATCAAAGGGAAAGTTGAGGGACAAGAAGATAGAGACGAGGCGCAGCGCATATTCCGATTGGAGCAAGGTGGGGATATGGACTATGTCGGCTGGACGCAGTCCGTAGACGCAAATAAGCTACAAGCCGATGCCCTGCACAACAGCATCTTCATGCTCCTTCAGCTTCCAGACCTTTCGTTTGAGAACATGAAGAGCCTTGGCAACATTGGCTTCGATGCACGACAAACACTCCTAACAGATGCGCACCTCAAGGTGGGTAGCGAGAGCGGAGACCTTGTTGAGGCGTTAGAGCGTGAGGCAAGCATCATCAAGGCATTCTTAAAGCTGATGAATCCATCGTGGTCAAAAGCTATTGACGAGGTAGATATTGAGCATATCATAACTCCCTACATCCAAGGCGACGAGCTCGCAGAGATTAAGAAGCGCATCACGGCAAACGGGGGTAAGCCTATTGAGAGCCAACGAGAATCTATCGCTCGCTATGGCTGGAGCGACGACCCCGATGAAACGATGCGACAGATACAGGAGGAGGCACAAGAGGAGGCCAAGGCTAATCGCATAGGCTCGTTTGAGGGGGCTGAATAATGGCACGTAGGAGAACGAGGCAACCTAACCAACGCAAGGCGTATCAAGCACACCAAAGGCGAGTATCTATATACACGCTACAGATAGAGAGGATCTACCAGCAACTTATCGCAGGGGGTGTACAACTCGTTGATACGCTAGGAGGATTATCGGACAACCATATAGCAGATAAGGCTATGCAGAGGCTTGTCCGCGCCTTTGCTCTGCAGGTGATGGAGACGATACGAGTAGGCGTCATGAGCGAATGGCAGGAGGCCAGTAAGGTACAGGACGAGTTGGCCAGAAGGGTATTTGGGGCAACATATCCCGATAAGTATGTAGCCAACCGTCCCGAAGCCGTTGAGGAGTTTGTCAACCGAAAGACAGGAGGGCTAAACCTTAGCGATCGAGTATGGAGGACAGCCAAGCAGGCGCAAGCAGAACTGAGTACCGCCTTAGAGGTGGGACTATCGGACGGATTGAGTGCGCAGGAGTTGAGCCGTGAGGTCAAGAAGTACCTACAAGCCCCCGACAAACTATTCCGCAGGGTACGAGGCGAAGAGGGTGATCTCAAGCTAAGCAAGCGAGCCAAAGCATATAACCCAGGGGAAGGCATCTACCGCTCGAGCCACAAGAACGCCATGCGCCTTACTCGTACCGAGATCAATATGGCCTATAGGCGGAGCGAGCAGGCACGATGGCAGGCGATGGACTTTGTCGTGGGCTACGAGGTCAAGCGTAGCGGCACGGGGTATGATTGCCCCGTTTGCGATGCATTAGCTGGCCAGTATCCCAAAGACTTCGTTTGGGCAACTTGGCATCCGCATTGTCGATGTTATGCTATCCCTATCCTCAAGACAGAACAAGAGCTATTCGACAAGCCCGACAAGCCGAGCATCAACGAGGTCAAAGAGCCACACGAGGGCTTCCTTCAATGGGTCGAGGAGCAACGGCCACGACTACTGACCTACCAGCAACGTGGCACTCTTCCGATCTTCATCAAGGAGAACAAGCAGTCGATTAGGTTGCTTAAGGGCGAGGCGTGGAGCAAGATAGATGAAGTTGGCTCTTTGATGAGCAGAGCTAAGGATATTTCACTTGAAGTTCAGGGCATTGCTAGTGAAGTGGCTAATAAGTTTAGGGCTAAGGTAACACCGATTAACTTGAAGAGCAGGGCGTCTATTGAGAGGAAAATGAAGTCCGAAGGAGCTACGGCGAGCGATATTAAAGATGCTGTAAGAACAACAATAATAGCCCCCAAGGAAGAGATAAATAACATTGTTCAAGAGCTGAGGAAAAGAGAAGGGTTTCTTCGGCACAAAGAGCAAACCCCGGATAAATTCTTGGGCTACAGTGGTAATATCATCAACATGAGAGGGCGTAATGGATTGACCTATGAAGTGCAGGTTAATACTCCCGAAATGATTTACGCAAAAGAACTCCCTAATAATGCCAAGAAGATATTAGGGGAGGATATTTGGATTGAGATAAATAAGAGGGTTAATGTAGACGGAGGGCTTGGACACAAGATATATGAGCAAATACGTATACTAGATATACATAGTGATATAGACTTATATGAGAAGTTGAAGAAGAAGAGTGAACAATACTATAGCCTATTTCAATAGAAATTGGTACATTTGTAAGACATGAGAATAGAAGAAATAAGACATCGCTTGAGTATAGGCGATAGCGTCTATCTTATTGACAGATTTGAAGATGTAGTTATAAGGCTATCGCCAGACAGCAAAGGTTCTGTTAAATCATTCATTAGGCGGCGAGGAAGAATCGAAGTTCCCATTGAAAGAACTTCGAGGGTTGTGTTTGATGCAGAGCTGGAAGGAGAAAGTATTACAGAAGATGAATACAATAGATTTCAGTAGATTAGTGCAACTGCCTGTTATAGACAGGGCGAGAGAGTTAGCCTTCATTGCTCACGGAGGTCAGGTAGATAAAGCAGGGGAAGACTATATCAACCATCCCGTCCGTGTTTCCAATAAATGCAATACTGAAGAGCAAAAAGTAGTAGCCTTATTACATGATGTAATAGAAGATACCGATATAACCAAAGATGATTTGAGTAAATTGGGATTTTCATCCAAGATAATAGAGGCCGTTCTTTCTGTAACGAAGCTGCCAGGAGAAGACTATCGTAAGTTTATAGATCGTTGCAAGCTAAACCCAATAGGCAAAGTAGTTAAACTACATGACCTAGAGGATAATTTGGATATTACGCGCCTTAGGTGCGTGGCCGAAAGTGATCTTGACCGGATCAATAAATACTTGGAAGCAAGGAGAATTCTGATGCAA
Source organism: Porphyromonadaceae bacterium (assembly GCA_030528445.1). Classification (GTDB taxonomy): domain Bacteria; phylum Bacteroidota; class Bacteroidia; order Bacteroidales; family Porphyromonadaceae; genus Porphyromonas. Next base: position 10,537 of record JAUMYV010000020.1, read on the forward strand.
TAGATGTTAAGGGATAATCCCAATATATGATCGCGAAAGAACCATAGTTAAATAAAAAAACAAAGGGATGAAAAAACTATTACTAATGCTCCTCGCTGTAATGCTGGTAGGAGTAAATGCGCATGCGCAGGAGGTGGCCAATAAAGAAGAGCAGACAAAAAGCAAGAATGAGCTTTTCCAAAAAAGAAGCGGATCTCTCATTACGACTACGACTTACGATTTAGGCAATGTCGCGTCAGTTGATTTTTCTGTCCGCCTAGCTAAAGATGAGCTATCAGGAGAGAAATTGTCTTTTTTGATTCTGGAGACAAAATATTACTCATCCTACTCCGATTCGCAAACATATCCCGTAGGTCTTGATGACGATGAAGTAGTGGCTGCCATAAAAGCCCTTGAGTACATTCGGGACAATCTAATAACAAACACCCCAGAACACTATACAGAGACCACATTCAAAAGCAGAGATGGGGCAAGAGTCGGTGCTTTTGTCAGTGACAAAAAGTGGAAGCTTTATGTTAAGACAAATGCATCTTCTCAATCGCTAAAAACTTTTGATACATCTAAATTGGGTGATTTTATCGATAAGCTGAAGGAAGCATCAGGCAAAATATCAGAGCTATCCAAGTAGACGATTAATAAAAGGACTCAAAAAAGGCAGGGCTTAGGCTCTGCCTTTTTTGTGCCGTTATGGGGAGTTGTGTGCCGCTTGATGCAATAAGCACAAGGAGTATCCAAGCCAGGGTATAAAAAAATGTTCATACTTAGTTCTTTTGTGTATAAACATTAGTTATATTTACTTGCAAAATGCGTATGAAGCTGTACGCTACAGGGTTTGCGAAATAACCAAGTTTGTTCTCATAGTCTTATTGTGGGGATTATAGCCTGTAGTACGCATCGACGTACGCAGGCTATTTTTCATTTAATAACGACGAGATGAACATTGAAAAGTTGATCAAAATGTTGCAGACGAAGGTGGCATCCCTCGGCTACAACAAGAAGGAGCTAAGGGGTATTGCTGAGGCGATCTCCAATAACTCGGAGCTCGGAGAAGATGCCACGGATGAGGCTATCAACGCAGAGATCGAGGCGGTGGTGCCTTATCTAAAGTTCGGACAGCAGCAGGCTAATCGTATCGCTTCCGCTGGCAAGCCTGCTGACGGACAAGGCGGTGATGGAGGCACGACGCCACCAGCAACGCCACCACAATCGCAACCTAAGCCAGAAGAAGAGGCGCCTCAATGGGCAAAGGATCTATTCGAGCAGAACAAAGCCCTATCTGAGAAGCTAGCGGCTATGGAGGGCGAGCGCAAAACGAGCTCAAGGCTTGATCGCATCAAGGAGATTGTCAAGGACTGTGGGGCTATGGGCGAGGCCACATTGAGGGGCTTTGGACGTATGCAGTTTGCCACGGAAGAGGACTTCGAGGAGTTTGTGCAGGAGGTCGAGACATCTGTTGAGGCGTACCGCAAGCAGGAGGGCAACGAAGCCCTTGGAACTCACAAAGGCAAGCCAGGGGGAGCGGGAGCGAGCAATCCAAACGAAGTAGCTACGGACGCAGAACTAGACGCTACATTCGGAGCTATCTAGTGTTCACAAAATCAAAAAAAGAAGAAATGAATGTAATGAAATTAAGCGGAGAGCCACTCACCCTAGACACCTCTCTAGACACTGTGACGATTGTCAAGTGCCTAGAGCAAATGGTAGGGGGAAAGGTCTTGGAAACTAAGGGGTTTTCACCAGAGGTCATCAAGGCTGGGCATGTGATTATCCGAGATCAGCAGAACGGGAAGGAGTATAAGCCTATGCCCGTAGCCTCTAACGGCAAGGATTACGACAGCTTACCAAGCAATCACGATGTCGTGGGCGTAGCGTATTGCTCCGTTCTTACGAGCCGTCCTCTTGTGCCTATCATGGTAAGGGGGAGTGTAAATAAGGTTACAAGCCCATATCCGATCACTTCGGAGCTTGAAGGCAAGTTGCCTCTAATTCGTTTCACACAAGACTAAGAGAAAGGAGTGTAAAAAATGAAAGAAAGTTTGTTCTCGGAAATATCCAAGAAGTGGCTACCAGTGATCAGCAAGATCGATGAGCGCATCAACGGGAAGAAGAAGGAGTTGGTGTATCTGCACAAAACAATGCTCCGCCCAGAGTTTAGTATCGACCAGCGCTACACCACGGCTGGGGTAGATACTACCTATGTAGCGGCTGACTTTGTCGATCCCAATAGCCCCCTGCCCATAAAGAGACGTGACTCTTTGGAGGCTTCAAGCGGAGAGCTCCCCACTATCGGGATGAAGATGGTGCTGAACCGCAGACAGATCAACGACATCAATCTGATGATCTCTCGTAAGGTTGCCTCCGAAGAGGTTGTCAAGAAGGTTATCAATGATGCCTTGCGCTGTACGGTAGGTATGCAGGAGCAATTAGAGTATTCGTTCCTCGAAGGCTTGTCTAATGGCGTCGTTGGCGTGCTTGACACCAACACGGGGCGCATGATCCGTATCGATTACGGCTACAAGGCCAGCAATATGTACGGAGCATCTGTGCCTTGGGGTGGCAATGGGGCTACACCTATTGACGACATTGTGCGAGTTCTCTCTGTGGCACGAGGCACGCGATACATCATGCTATCTAAGATGGCTTACAATACTCTTCGCAGATCTCGACAAGCACGTGAGCTTGTGGCTGGTTCTAGTGGTATCACTGTGGTAGAGACATCTCAGTTGCCGCTCCCTACGCCTAATCGCTTTGATGAAGCATTCCGCGAGGAGTATGGCGTTGAGTTTATCGTCGTAGACCGCACCGTGTATCGTGAGGTAAACGGAAAGCGCGTTGCCATCGAGCCATGGGCAAAGGAAAAGGTGGTGTTCCTCCAGAGCGACAAGGTTGGTGCTTTGGTCTATGGGTCGTTACCCGAGGAGGATGCAGAGATCGCTGGGGTGGACAAGAGCAAGCCAATGCCTTATGCCCTGCTGCGCAAGTACTCGACACTTGAACCTTATACCGAGGTTACGGACATCATGGGCGTTGTGGCTCCTATCATCGAGGGGGCTCACGACATCTTCGTCCTTGACATCGCAGAGGCCAAGGAGGTGGACACGAACGCAGAGTCTTCTGACGGGGGCGATACTAAGATTACCATCGCTGGACAGGCTTATACCAAGAGTGAGGTCATCAAGGCTCTCAAGGCGATTATCGGGGGGAACATACCAGCCAACATCGGTGACGATAAGCTAATCCTCAAGATCAACGAGCTAAGCGACGAGGACGAGGCTAAGCTGATGGAGGTTATCAAGAGCCATAAAGCCTAAGACCCATAGCCTATGAGAACGATATTGCAGGCTTTCAAAGACGAAGTTGCGTTCCCTGTTTCAGAGGGCTTCCTCGTCAATCGCCTTATCGCGAGGGGGCTTTGCCCAGATGACGATTGCAGGGCTGAGACTCTAAGGTCTAGGCCTTTCAAGGGCGCATTGGCCGACACCTTGGTTGGTATCATACGGATGCCTAATACCCAAGAGGGCGATATGAGCATAGAGCTCACTAATAGGGGGTTGCTTATGGAGCAAGCCAATGGCATATATCGGGATCTAGGCGAGCCAGAAGTGGGCGATGATAGCAAGAAGCCAATAGTTAGAATAGGCTGGTAAGATGAGCATCAATCTAAGGCCTCATGTCCTGAGTTATCGTGTGGCGTCCAATGGCCATAAGGGCGATGATGGGTTTTACCGCAAGGGTGTAGAGCGTTGGGAGGGGGAGATCCCCTGCCATGCTCGCCCTTCAGGTAAGGCCAACGAGATCACATACCCAGATGGCTCGACGAAGCGATACAGCTATGTCGTGTACTACGATACGAGCTATAGGGACTTTGCTCTTGGAGACAGGGTGCGTATTGCGCTAGGCGACGGAGGGACGAGAAACCTTGAGGTGCTAGGTTTTTTTCGCTATCAGACACACTGCAAGCTATGGGTGTAGAAGTTCAGGGCTTGGACTTAGTCCATAAGCACATAAGGAAGGCTATGGAGCAGGCCGAAGCCGAAGTTATCCGAGTATTGTCCTATCTGGGGGAGCAGTGCGTCATCGAGGCGAGAGACAGAAGCCCCGAGGAAAGCTGGTACGACCAGACGGGAAACCTTAGAAACTCCGTTGGGTACTGCATCGTACAACGTGGCGAGATAGTATCAATGAGCGGGTTTAAGGGCAAGGATGATGGGGCGGAAAGCGGCAAGGGATTAGCCGAGTCAGTAGCCAAGACGATAACGGGCAAGTACGCACTAATCGTCGTTGCAGGGATGCACTACGCTGTGTATGTCGAGGCGATGGAAAATAAGGTGGTGCTTGCGTCCGCTGAGTTATACGCTAGGAAAAGACTCCCCGATCTTATGCGTCGCCTGAATCAAAAACTATCAGAGAATGTAGACCGATGAAGACGGATATAGACCTCAAAAAAGACATCTACGATTACATTAAATCGTCCGACTTAGTGGCTTCTGTCTCCGGAGAGCTCCTTATGGTGGATCGCCCAGACGATAGTGCTCTAGAGGACATTGTGATTAGCGTGCTGGATAGTGACGCCTCGAGCGACATACAGCAGGCTATTATCAATGTGAATGTATATGTGGTGGATGATATGACGGACGAGGGTCAAGCAATAGAGGCTAGTCTAAGGCTCATGGAGCTAAGCCGTTTGTCCCACTCTGCTTTGCAGGTCGGGCAAGGCAATTCGGGCTATAGGTTTGAGCTCGTTAGTCAGAGGATCATAAAGGTTAACGGACGAGACGAGCATTGCATAAACAATAGAATTATTTACAAACAACTAATCAAGCAATAGTATGGCTGAAGTGTTAGCGTGGGGTAAGCCCACAATCAAGGTCAAGAAGCTGGGATCGGGAGGCGCACCAACGGGCAGTTGGTTGCCAGTCCACACGCCAGTGCTGAACTCTACGAAACTTATCCCAACTAAGGGGGAGAAGAAGGAGGCCAAGGTAGAGGGCGGAGATAACGAGGCTGTTAAGTATGCGTCAAACAACTACGCCCTTGAGTTTTCCGTTCGATCCGTCGATGGTCGTGAAGATTGGGTAGCGGATGTAGACGGTCTTGTCGCTGGCGAGTACATGGTGGCATTGCAACCAGAGAACACCAAGATGAAAGGTGTTCAGCTCGACCGATGCGTTATTAGCGTAGAAGAGGAATTTACATCGGAAGAAGGCTTCATCAAGAAGTACACTTGCGATGCCCTCGTGCCTCCTAGCGGAGCTAAGTGTAAGCGACAGGTAATCACATTTGGGTAGTGGGAAGGGGCGATAGTGGCGTTTGGTTCATTGTAGCCGCTATCCGCCCCTGATCTATAGTATATGGGGGGACAATACAAGAAACTTATAGATACGCTAACCGAGAGGTCTTTGGAGGCTAGTATCAACGATAGGGTTTACTCGTTTCGCCCAGCCTCTCTAGGGGTAGCCATACTAGCCGAGAGTGCTCTGTCCGAGGCGGGCTGGTCTATGGGCGATAACGAAGATGCTGCTATGCGTATTGCCCGCGATAACCCCATGATACTAGCTAGGTATATCGCCTACCATGCAGCATCAAATAAGGCTCAGGCTCTAGATGAGCAATGGTTGAGTGATTCGGCTAAAGAGTTCTCAAGGCTAAGCCCAGAGGGGATCGCAAGCCTATCATTGGTGCTAATGGATAGGGTCAACATATCCGACCTCCTCGAGGCTCTTGGCGTTGCCGACGAGGTTAAAGCGAGGGAGAGGGAGCTAAAGGGTCGAGATAATAACGATTGGATCTCCTTTGGCGGTAGGACGATATACGGGGCGTTGATAGATCCTCTGGCAGAGAGGTATGGCTGGACGATGGACTACATACTATGGGGCGTTAGCTATGCTAACATAAGAATGCTTCTGAGCGATCAGCAGTCCAGCATCTATAAGGGCGCATCAAGCGGTCAAGACCCCGTTAGGGTAATCAATGCGGACAATCCAGAAAACGAAGATGAGATAGATCGAATAATAGGCGAGGGATAGCCTATTTACCCCCGTGTGATGAGGCACGGGCGCAAACAAGAAACGGAATAACCAAATGGCAGAGGGATTGAAGTTCGTCATATCTGGTGACGACACGCAATATAGACAAACCCTTGAGAGGGTCAAGCAGGCATCGGCTCGTGTAGCTCAAGACGTAGAGCAGGACGGGGCTAAGATGGACGGGGCGTTCAAGAAGGCGGCCATGGGTGCCACTGCCTTGTTCTCCATACAGCAGGCGAGGGAATTTGCTAGCGAGGTCATTCGTGTGCGTAGTCAGATCGAGTCGATGTCTACTGCCTTCGAGGTGTTCCTCGGATCGCAAGAGCGTAGCGCAGAGGCGATGCGCATACTGAAAGACATGGCGGCCTCGTCCCCATTAACACTTGACGGCCTAGGATCTTCTCTACAAACGATGCTAGGGTTCAACGTGGAGGCAGACAAGGCCATAGCTATTCTGAAGCAGATGGGCGACATCTCGGGGGGGGACGCACAGAAGCTACAATCTCTTGCGCTGTCGTTCTCTCAGGCGTCCAGCACGGGGCGATTGATGGGTCAGGATCTCCTACAGATGATCAACGCAGGCTTCAATCCGCTTGTGGAGATTAGCCGAACCACAGGGCGAAGCATAGCGGAGCTAAAGGAGGATATGAGCAAGGGGCTTGTATCAATCGAGATGCTCGAGGGTGCATTTGCCTCCGTTACGGCCGAGGGCGGTAAGTTCCACGGCATGCTAGAAAAACAGGGGGAGACCCTCAAGGGCGTACGTGCTCAGTTTGCTGGGGCTATTGACGACATGTACAACCGCATCGGGGAGAGTAACCAAGATCTCATATCAGACGGCTACAAGCTGGCAACGTCTATGGTCCATAACTACGAGGCTATAGGGCAGGCTCTCATGGCTGTTATAGCCTTGGTCGGTGTGCACAAAGCCGCTGTTATTGCCCATAATGCGGTGGAGGCTGGGGGGGCAAGGCTGCAAGCTGTAGCAATGGCTCGAGCTGAGGCCAATGTCCTAGCTAGCGTTACAACTGAGAAGATAAGAGGCACACTTGCCACGCAGGGGCTAACGGCAGGCACATACCAATACAACATAGCCCTCAAGCAAGAGCTCCAAGCAGAGCTAGAGTCCACTAGATCGAAGCTAGCCAATGTGGGTGCTGGGCAATCGCTATTGCTCAATAAGCAGGCGCAGGCGCTCCAAGCGAAAGCAATAACCCTACAGACTGCGCTAGACACAGCGAGCACGAACGCCAACACGGCAAGCAAGTCCCTGAATGCAAAGGTTACGGCTGTGCTAACGGACAGCATGGCTAAGCTAAAGGCCGTTATGGTCGCTAATGTGTGGACTATCGCAGCCGTAGGTATAGCTGCTATCGCCTACGGGCTATACAAGCTAGCGACACAAGCTAGCGCAGCTGAGGTAGCGCAAAAGAAGCTTAACGATGAACTCGGTAAGTACAAGCAATACCAGAGCGAGACCGCGCAGGCGATAGACCAACATATCTCCACGATCCAGAGTGAGACCGAGACTAATTACAACAAGATCAAGAGCTACGAGGCACTCAAAAAGCTAATCCCAGAGATAACGAATGCGTATGGCCTGCAAGAGATCGCCACGCTAGACTTAGCCAAAGCGGAGCAGATGCGCAATGCCTCCAGGGATCGAGGCGAGGTTGATAAGTATGAGAAAGAGGTCGCTAGGGTAAAAGCCGAGATCAAGCGAGAGAGAGAATTTTTGCAGCTGGCAGCGCAAAACGGGTCATACTACTACACGGGTAAGCTAGAGGAGCTAGAAGAAGAGCTAAAAGGATGGGAGAGCCAGCTATCTAATGCTAGAGAGCTGAAGCGGAAAGCTGAAGAGGTCGGAAAAGATCCCGTAACCATAAGGATAGAGGCGCAGGCGGAATATGACAGACTAGACAAGGCCTTTCGTGATGCGCAAGCGAAGCTAGAGGAGGCCACCAAGCGATTTAGCGCGAACCCTTGGCTCGTGCCCGTGAAGCTAAAGATGGATGTAGACCTTGCTGGCGAAGCTCTCGACAAGCAAAAAGGCATACTCGATGGACTAATCCCGAGCGAGGAGAAAGTCAAAGAGACCGTAGCGAGCAGAGTGTCTGCGCTTAAGCAGGTTATCAAGAGCAAGGAAATAGAACTTAAGGCGCTGCGTTCTGCTGGTGCTTTGGCGGACAAGAAGAGTATCGAGGATGCCGAAAAAGCCATCAAGGACTCAAAGGCTGAGCTTGAGCTATACAGACCAAAGTCAAAGGGAGATGAAAAGCCCAAGACCAAGGTAGAGCGAGAGAGAGAGCAAATAGAGCTACGAGAGGCGAGAGAGAGGCACGCTAGAACCCAGAAGCGTGAGCGCATTGATCTGGCAAGAGAGCTAGAGGAGTTAGAGGTGTCCCTTATGCAGGAGGGGGCAGCTAAGACCATAGCGCAGCTAGACCTCAAGCACCAAGCCGAGTTAGAGGCGCTCAAGCGACAGAAGGAGGACTACCTGCAAGCCAAGCGAGATAAGGAGGAGCAATTGTTTTCCAAAGACCCGAAGAACAAAAACAAGGCTTTTGACCCCAATGGCGTGTCGCTATCGCAGGACGAGGAAGGTATGTTTGCCAAGCAGGGGCAATATCTTGCCTCTCGACAAGCGCAGGAGCTAGCGAAGATACACGAGGCGGGAGCGGAGGCGATGAATAAGTATCTATCCGAGTACGGATCGTACGAAGAGAAGAGGCTGGCCATCGCTAGGCTATATGCACAAAAGATCGCTCAGGCAAAGACCGAGGGCGAGAAGCTGTCGCTAAGCAAGGAGCAGGAGGCGAAGACCGCACAGCTGGACGCAGAAGCCAACAAGACTACCGACGCCATAGCCAAGTTGTTTGGCGATATGCGCAAACGCACCGCCACGGATATGAGAGCCATGGCCAATGAGGCTAAGCAAGCACTTGACTACATCGCCAAGGGCGTATATCAGACGGACGCAGATGGCAAGCCTATGTTTGGCATTACGCCCGAGAGGCTCAAGACCCTCAAAGGCTCTACTGCCGACCTTAAGCATATAAGCGACCAAGTGCAGGCCATAACCGACAAGGCCAATCAGGCGGATACGGCTCTTGGGAAGATGTCCGCAGGGTTAGCTGGGCTGCTAAAGTCCAAGAAAGGGACAGAGGAGGCTCGCTCGTCGATAGACTTACTCAATAAGGGCTTCGGGGAGCTACAAGGGCATGTGGGCATCGCTACGGATGCTTTATCCGCCCTAGGCGAACTAACGGGCTCTGATGTATTCGGGAATGTCGCCTCTGGTCTTGGAGAGGTGATGAATGTAGCAGATTCAACTCTCAGGGGGGTTCAGAGTGGAGGTGTCGTCGGAGGGATCATGTCTGGGATTACTGCTCTTGCAGGGGCGGTGAGCAAGGCGATTGACAAGATGCACGATAAGCGTATCAAGACGCTGCAGGACAATATAGACATCTTAAAAAGGAAATACGAGGATCTTGATAGAGCGATAGATAAAGCTTTTTCTAGTGATGCAAGTAATCTCATAGGACAGCAAAACGAACTCCTGAAACAACAACAAGAGCTACTCCACAAGCAGACCATTGAGGAGTCCAACAAGAAGGGTGGTGGGAATCAAGATGTCATCAACGATAAGATAAGACAGATCGAAGAGCTAGACAGGCGCATCGAGGACAACAAGCAAAAAGCGGTTGACGCCATATTCGGTCAAGACATCAAGAGCGCCATATCTGACTTTGCCAATGCTTATGCCGAGGCATGGGCTGGTGGCGGAGGCCGTGAGGAGACGATCAAGAAGACGATCAGGGGCATGATGAAGAAGATGCTCGTCGAGCAGATCAAGGCTCTATCAAATCCAGACGTGCAACGCATACGCCAAAAGCTAGAGGAGTTTTGGTCTGACAAGGTCTTTGACAAAAGCGAGCAGGAGATCATCGAGCGAATGGCGAGCGAGTTACAGCGCAAGTTGGACGGATACGCCTCTCAGGGTGTTAACGGGGATATCCTCTCGGGGGACTCGAGCAAAGGCATAGAGGCGAGCAAGAGGGGCTTCGAGGGCATGAGCCAAGACACCGCCAACGAGCTCAACGGGAGGTTCACGGCCATGCAGCAGACGCTATCTGGCATCGGAGTCATCATGGAGGATCTCAGGCGTTTGGGCGTGCTAAACAATGGGTATCTAGAGGATATAAGCAAGAGCAATAGAGAGCTCTATAGAATGAATGAAAGGCTCGCTAATATAGAACGCAACACAAAGAACTTGAGATGATGATAGGATTAGATGCAATCAAGCTAGCAGGGTCGTCGCTAGGGGAGTGCGGATTGCTGGGCAAGGTAAGAGATGGCCATGAGTTACTGAACCTGCTCTTTAGTCCGCAGGGCAGGGAGTTTTGCCAGAGCAATTCGTTTCCGACCCTCTCGTTGATTAGATCTGTCGCCAAGGATCTAGACACTCGCGCCCTAGTAGACAAGGGGGAGGTGATAATAGACGAACCAGAGAGCCTCGTCTTGGTAGGCCGTACTGATGCAGTGGTAAGGTGCAGTGACCCCACCTGTCTACGGCACATCATCTTGATGCATGGGGCAAAGCTGACCCTTGAGACGAGAAGATACTCAGTTGTTACCCTGACGGCGATAGGCGACGGGTGCTCATTCGAGGTAGTAAACGACGGAACGGCCTGCGTGGAGATAGAGTAATTTTTGACATCATGAGAGGAATACTATACATCAACGGCAAGGACGCATATACGACTTGGGGTATAACGATGGGGCAAGAGGCATTGTCTGCACTAATGACGCCTGCGCCTCTTAAGCGGCTTGTAGAAAACAAGAGTAGGGCGGAGGATGGAAAGCAGGTGCTCGGCATATCAAACGACACAAGCGGCCTGTATAGACCTAGGGTGGATGAGCGACAACTAAACCTAACAATTAACCTTACCGCCCCTAACGAAGCTGAGTTCATGCGTCGGTATGCATCGTTCTGCGAGGAGCTCAAGAAAGGGAAGCTGGATATTCGCACTTCCTACCAGAGTGGGGTCGTATACCACACGATATACGAGGGCTGTCAGCAGTTTAGTCAGTTTCTCAGGGGAATTGCTCTGTTTGGCCTGCGACTCACTGAATACAACCCCAATAACCGCACGATATGATAGGGAGTATAACAATCAAGAGCCGTGTGGGGGCAGTGCTTTTGTCCCCCGTGCTGCATGATGAGAGCCTCTACCAGCGCAGGATCATGGGGGAGCATTCTTTGCGCCTGCGTTTTTCGTGGGACAGGCTTGTTATCCTGCCCTATGGTGCTTATGTCGAATACAACGGATCTAGATATACACTCTTCGCTGGCTACAGTCCCAAGCAGTCGAACGGGTACTACGAGTACGATGTAGCCTTTGAGGCCGAGGAGATGGCACTGCGCAACTATGTATGTCTGTACCTATCTGGTAGGGCAATGGAGGCCAATTGGACGCTCACGGGCAATATCGAACAGTTCGCCACGGAGATACAGAGCAACCTAGGGCGTATCTACCCAACGAACACGCCTAGCGTCGTTGTCGAGGGGGTAGACAAGGTAGTCGTCAAGAGCCTTACCCTAGAGGGCGTATATCTGTTCGATGCATTGACCAAGGTGGCGGAGCTGTTCGAGTGCGAGTGGTGGCGCGATGGCAATCGCTACATACTAGGGAGAATGCCCGATGGCGAGGTGCGGACAATTAGGCTCAACGAGATAGGGGGCAGTTTTGCTCCAACGGGCGACCCTATCCCCGTGATCAGTAGGCTATATGCTTTCGGGGACACCAAGAACCTGCCTGCTAACTATCGCACATCTGGCGGTGCTATTAGCCGTATAGGGGAGAGGAGACTGCGCCTACCCGAGGGTAAGTCGTACATCAATGGAGCGCAGGATGGCAAGGACTTCGTGAAGATCTTCGACGAGGTATACCCCAAGTACGAGGGGACGATTACTGCCGTCAGCTATAGGGGCGGAGACTCTGGGCGGATATACAAGATCAGCGACAGCAACCTTAGCATACAACCCACCTACATACTAGAGAGGCAGACACTCAAGGCTACGTTCAGTAGCGGCTCTCTCAACGGCATGGAGTTCGGCCTCTCTATCGTCGATGGGGGCTACGAGATCGTGCCCAACGAGCAATATGGAGCGATGTTGCCAAATGAGACTATTGCACCAAAGGTGGGTGATAAGTATGTACCTCACGGGTTTGATATATCGCTCGTGTCGGACGAATACATAAGCAGGGCAGAGGAAGAGCTGGATCGTGTCGCCACGGATTGGCTAAGGAAGAACAACCAAGACCTTAGGGATGTGGATCTCGTAACGAACCCCGTATATTGCTATGAGCATAGTATTAGCCTTGCCCTTGGCGAGCGAGTTATCCTAGCCGACGCCACGCCCAACGGAGATAAGGCAGGGCGCATTACTCGCATAGAATACCCACTTAGCCTGCCCACACAGATGTCTTGCATCGTGGGTAATAGCAAGCCCTACGGGTTGCTCGAGCGCATGCAGGGCGAGGCAGAGAAACATGGCAACAAGGCTAAGGAGTACGCCAAGAAGAGGCAGGAGGAGGCGCACCGCTATACAGATCGAAGGTGGCAGGACGCCATTAGGGCTGGGGAAGCCATAGAGCGAGGTCTATTGAAGAAGTTCTCTGGGAAAATAGACCCCGTCCTAGTGCGCACGATGCAACTTATCGCCGGGGACGAGAGCCTACAATTTGTCTTCGTCAATAGCGAGAGGGCTGATGCGCAGCAGGTTAGCCCTACCATCAACTACAGACCTGAGTCCAAGACCATAGGGGCAGCAAAGAGCTATCTCAAGCACATGACACTTGGGATCAAGAGCATTAGCACGGATAGTGGGCATACGACCTATAAGCGATGGACTATAGGGCGATGGGTTAGTCCTCGAATTGATTATCCCGATCGTGAATACTTCCTCTACGCCAAGGTAGCAAAAGAGGGAGCTTCTGGGGTATTCCGATTGAGCGCAGATCCCATTGACATAGATAGCGAGGCGGGATACTATCATCTACTTGTTGGCGTGCTATCCGTGGAGCGAGAGGGCGATAGGTCGTTCACTCCCCTCTACGGCTTTTCCGAGCTCCTGCCGGGGCGTATCACGACAGACCGCATCGTCTCTCAAGACGGGCTAACGTACTTTGACCTCGTTAAGGGCGAGATAGGCGGGAGGATAGTCTTTGGCAACAACGAGCCTCTCGAGGAGAAAATCCGAGAGCTTGAGAATACGAGCCGATCGCAACGTCAGCATATCCGCTACTCACCCTACCCCAACGGACGTGAATACGGAGAGCCGAACGGCGCGCCACGCATGCACACGACACCCCAAGACAGCTCCTATATGGGCATCCTCATATCCTACGACGATGCCGCCTCGAGCAACCCAGACGACTACACATGGTTGCTGTTCAAGGGGCGTGATGGTGCAAATGGAACTCCTGGGCGTGATGGATTACCGGGTAGAGATGGCGAGGACGGAGTAGGCATCAAGGGCGATGATGGCGTAGGGGTAGAAAGCGTGCGCCCTCAATACCAAGTACTATCTCGACCCGATGTATCTACGGTCGTCGAAAGCAGGTGGGCAGACGACTACCCTAGATGGGTTGAGGAGAGATACCTTGCCGTGCGCATATGCGTGCGGTATACCGATGGTAGTGTCAAGTATAGCACGCCTTATATCTCCAACGAGTGGGAGGCTCTATCCGAGGTCAGAGAGCTAGACCATATCAAGCGTGCCATCAAGGGCAAGACAATGGTCGAGGGCGGGCTGATGATTACTCGAATGGTCGGAGTAGCCAGCAATGACGAGTACATCAAAGACCCCACGGACAAGGGAAAGAAGTCCGTTACTGCCTATATCAATGGAGATAGCAACCATATCGCTACGGATAGCTATGCCATAGACCGAGCCTCAGTAGCCAGGCATATAGCTTTTGCGGCTGGCGTTACAGGCTTCGGGACAAGCGCAGAGCGTCGCACGGTAGAGATAGACCACTTGGGCAACGCGCGCTTCGGGAGTTTCGCCATAGAGCGAGACGAGGGTGGCGAGAGCGTCGCATACTTCCTTGACCCGAAGAACCCAGCCTACAATACCCCACTACTACGTGTTGGCGGTGGACAGCTACCACTGCAAGACCTCATCAGCTCGTCGGGGCATAGGGATAGTACGTATATCCGCAGGGGTACTAGTCGCACAATCAATATGTCCATGGGCATTCAGGCGGTGACACAGATATCGGAAGAGATGCAAGCGCAGGGATGGATTGCTATCCGAGATGGGGCGACCTTGGAGATCAAGGGGGATTTACACCTCCAAGTAACCATAAGCGACTACTTCGGCACTTGTATTGATGGCAGTGATGATCGAGATTGCTTAACTCCTAAGGTCATAGTGTCTGCCGATATGGTTATTGGGCAGACGACTGTCCACGTGATGAACAAGATATATGACTACGATGGGAGCAGGGTGTACGAGAGCAAAACGTATAGCCTTAATCGCAAGTTAATAGGACTACCATCGTCTAACTACGAGGCGCCAAAGCTCATTGTCAAGGCGCAGATATATCGGTTCAAGCCAGCTAGCCAAAGCGATGCCAATCTAAACCTACAGGTTGTCGCCACGGCAACAAACTCTAGCAACTCCTACGGCGGTGTCGACATCAAGACCTATACGACGAACGACGTCAAGCAGTCGGTGCTATCGAGCAACGGCCTTAGCTTCTTTTGGGGTCGGAATAGATTCCTATACGTCTCCAACCGCCCTAACGACCCAGTACTATCGGTGCGTGGCAAGACAGACATCTACGGAGTGTTGGCGCATGGTGTGGTAGAGGCTAACGTAGGCAACGCGGCCTATAGGTGCGTGCGGTATGGTGGCTGCTATGTAAGTGCGGACGGAACAGCTCCAAGTGTTGGAGCTCCTCGACTAGGAACGGCCGAGGTAGAGCACAATGTGGGGCACACTAACTACTGCGTGTCTATCGTGCCACTGGGAGAGGCTCGAGTGTCGTTTTCGGTATCCGCAACGCAAGACAGATCGTTCAAAGTGCACTTTTGGAACGAGTTAGGACAGCTCGTGCGTGTGCCGTTTATGTACACGATACTCGGGAATAATTACTCAGAATAAACTATTTACTAACCAAAATTCAAATGACAGAAACAGATTTCTTGATGCTCCTTACTCAGGATGCGAAACGAGCCGCCATCGTGCTGGCTATTGTGTGGTCGGCCGTGCTTATCGCTATGACGATTGACTTCGTCGCTGGTGTGCGCAAGGCCAAGCGTGCGGGCATAGCTCGTACCTCTTACGGATTCCGCAGGAGTGTGAACAAGTTCTGCCGCTATGGTACGGCTATGCTCTTCGCCCTGCTCGGGGATGTGATTATGATTGTCGGGACACTCTATGGCGTGCCCTACGCCTCGGTCGTGTGCGCTATCCTCCTCTGCATCATAGAGGGGCGTAGCTGGTTCGAGAAGCTTGAGGAGAAAGAGCGGGCTAGGCTTATAGACAACCTCGAAGCAGCTACAGAGGCGGTAATAGATAGAGACCCAAGCAGGATAGTAGAGGAGCTTCGGGAATCGCACGAACACGCCAAAGAACATGATTATGGAAAAGAGTAAAATCAACCTCAAGTATTACACCGTCAGCGAGCTTATCCGCTCGTCTGCGGCACAGAGGCACAGCATTAGCAACGTGCCAGAGAGTGACGATGTATGGCGCAACCTGCAGAGGCTGGGAGAGCGCGTGCTGGATCCAGCTCGTGAGCGTCTGGGGATGCCTATCGTGGTTAATAGCGGCTACCGCTCCGAGCGTGTCAACCGCCTTGTGGGTGGGGCTAGGCACAGCCAGCACACCAAGGGACAGGCAGCCGACATCACGTGTAAGGATAACGATGCGCTCCTGCTGGTGCTCCAGCAGATGGAGTACGACCAGCTCATCAAGTACCTAGACCGATACGGACGTATCCGCTGGATACACGTCAGCTATCGGGAGTCGGGCAACCGACGTCAGCAGCTGACCAAGCCCGTATAAGACACGAGGGGATATGCTCTCGCACGTCCCCTCGTTTTGTTAACCTTAAATCTAATACCATGAAAAACACACGTAACAAAGGTAATGAATAATGACAAGATGAGCAATAGTATAATCAGAGTACCCAAGGGCAACGACTGGCATATCCAGCTACTCGTATCCGAGGCGGGTAGCGACCAGCATATCGACCTACACGATGTATCCGACCTCAAGGTCGAGCTTATCCATCAGCGTTGCGGTAGGGCTATCACTCCGCCCTACTCTATCGGCGTGTCGGGTGCCCTACAGATAGAGCTCGAGGCGCACCAGCAGGAGCTCGGGGTGTACGACGCACGCATCTCGTTTACCCGCCCGAGCCATAAGTACGCAGACGGGGCGGAGCATCGCACTATCTCCATCCCCGATGCCGTCAAGGTCGTACACTCGCACGAGGGCGGCGATAAGGGCGTGACCATCACTGCCCAGATGGCCTCTATAGCCAAGGGCGACAAGGGAGACCCAGGCGACCCCACCGAGCTGCTTGACGAGCTGAGCCGTCAGCAGTCAGCACGTATGGACGAGATAGCCACCGCCCAGAGTGTGAGCCTGACGAGTATAGGAGCACGTCTGTCAGATGAGCAGCGCACCGCCCTCGAGGGACTAGCAGAGCGTATGAGCCGTGAGCAGTCTGGACAGATAGCCCAGCAGACAGAGAGATTGAGCGCCGAGCAGACGTCGGGGCTACAGACCATCAGCGACCGCCTCTCATCCGAGCAGGCCGAGACGCTCCACCGACAGGGGCAGGAGCGAGCCACGGCGCAAGCAGAGGCTCTGCAGGCTCTTGATGAGCAGGTCAATCGCAAGTATGACACCGCCCTAGAGGCTATCCCTGCCAAGGTCACGGACGAGGTCGGGCGACTGATGCCAGATGCTGTTAGTGGTCGTATCGGCGGTGAGGTGCAGGCGCAGCTATCCGATGTCGTCGCACAACAGATACCAGAGCAGGTGGAGGAGCAACTGCCAGCACAGGTAGACAGCAGGCTACCAGACCTCGTAGATGGCCGTCTGCCAGATGTCGCAGATAACAAGCTACCAGCTGTCATAGATGCCAAGCTGCCACCTCTCGTCGATGAGCGCATCTCAGGAGCGGTCCAGGAGGCTATGCCTAACCAGCTCACTACAGCCCTACCGCCCGTAGTGCGAGCAGAGCTGCCCTCAGCTATCCGAGGCGAGCTCCCCGCTCTCGTCCGCCCAGCCGTGCAGCCCGCGGTGGAGCAGGTGATGACGACAGACCTCGCTGCGAGAGTGGCGCAGGGGCTACAGATCGGGACGCGCAACCTTGTGCTGAGGTCTGATAAGCAACCACCTAGACTTACTCCGACATACGCTGTGGCCTTATTTCGCATAAGTAAGCCGTGGGTCGCCTTGGCCGATTATATGCTATCAGCGTGTATCTCCATCAAGTCCGATAATCCAGATCCCCAGTACTATGTGTATAGTAATTTGGGGTATAGATCCGTAACGCCTCTTACGAGAGGCACGCATATCGTGGGTGATAATGGATGGACAACATCAATATATAGAGGTGTCAAGATGTACATAGATCCTCGTGCCGTCAGAGAGGGGGAGCAGTATAACCTCAACCTATACTGCTACACATATAACGGATCCAGAGAGTACGAGACCAAAGTCCACTGGATCAAGCTAGAGGAGGGGACTGTGGCTACGGAGTGGACGCCCGCCCCAGAGGACGCCTACGCCACTCTATGCGAGGAGCGACTAGTCGCCCTATCGCAGGCTCGTGCTCATCTCTGGGCACAGTATGGTAAGATTACCCCCAACTCGGCTCTATCGTCTGAGACGCAGACCGCCGTCCGGAGGCTATGGACTAACTACGACGGAGCATACAATCGCCTACGTAAGGCACTCCAAGGTGTAGTCTCTCAGCCCTCCGAGCAGGCGTATACAGCCCTATCTGGTCTGTCCGATCAGTACCAGACCGCCGCGTCCGATCTGCAGGCTGGTATGACGGAGGCTATGCTGTCTCTATCTCCAGCAGGCCGGATAGACTACGACACGCTCGCTCAATCCATCACAGGCTCTATCGCCCTCGATAGCGAGAGCCGACTGACCATAGGCGGACAGGCCGTCGGGGAGAGCCTCAAGGGGGCGGATGGGCGAGATGCAGAGCCGTGGGATAGCTTATTTAGCCTCGCCACGGAAAAAGACCTTGCGTTGCCCGACAAGGTGTGGTATAAGCTCGGCACGGTAGACTTAGACGGAGCTGTAGATTTTATTGATGCTGGGGAGAATGGTAGTGGTTTTTCGGCTGCTCCTGAGTCGGGTATGCCGTATATGTCGTCAGGTTCGGTTAATAGTCTTAAGCCTGATTACAATGATGATATAACTCAGATATATCGTATCCCGATACGCAGTTTTTTGGGGTCAGGACGTCGGTTTTTGAGGGTAGTCAAGACCTCCTACTACTCAGAGTCCCCTAAGCTCCGAATCTATGCTAGGTCTATCAGACGCAACTCGGATAACTACCCAGAGGGGTGGTCACATAAAAGTGGAGACATGGTAGCCTATATGGATGTGACAGGGCTTACAGACGAGTATGTCTATGTCATCATGGCTAACTCCAGGCATAGGACATGGTTGTCTCGTGTAGATGTATGGACAGATACCCCTATCAAGATCGAGTACTACGGCACGTGGCTTGCAAAACCTAAGTCGCCCAAGCGAGCGCAGCACTACCTGTGCTCCAATATCGCTGTCCGAGCAGGAGCCAGCTATCCAATAGCCCTCTACTACACGGGGCATAAGTGGGTCACGGCTTGGGGAGCGACTATACAGGGAGAGACGACCGAGGAGGCACAGCAGGCGTTTAATGTGGCGGTGCAGGCACTAAAATCTATACTGTCCGATGCTTAGGCTACTCTCCCTCTCCATTGCCCTGCTCCTCGTCGGGTGCAGGGTCAAGCGTACGAGCCACGAGACGACGACAGAGCAGGCGACACGCACCCTCGAGGTCAGCAGGCTCTCAAGGCTCGCGGAGGTGCGCACCGATGTCGTGGTGGACTACAGCCGTGCGCATATCATCGAGTACGACACGGCAGGTCGTGTGATGCGTGAGATACGCACAGACGGCTCTAGACGCACCGAGAGTACGACCAGCACGCAGCAGACGGACAGCGTGCAGGCTGTAGCATCCGAGCGTATGGCGCGCGCGAGCGAGAGCCATACGCATACCGATGCAGAGCCGTCGCTAGGTATCCCGTGGTACGCTTGGGCTATCGGTGTCTCACTGTCCGTGCTCGGCATCGCTACCGCTATATACATACGCGCGCGTAGACGGTAGGCTTATCGCTTGCTGTTTCTACTCATCGCTCATCGGTTTTACTGATGGGCGATATTTTTTTCTCTCTAGAGTAAAAATTTTTATCGCTCAAAACCAATAACTTACTAAAAACAAACATACGATACATAAAATAAATTGCATTTTTATTTGTGTAATTCAAAAAGACGTATTACCTTTGTCGTAGAAAGATGAGGGAAACGGGCGGCAACCCTACCCCTCGTAAAGTAAAACTAAAAAAATAAAAGCAAAATGGAAACTAAAGTTATCAGCGCATTCGACGCTAACAACGGGTTTTGCAGTGGCGATCTATTTACCGACTGCGGTCTACAAGTAATCATTAAAAGCCCAGAGGCTGTTGAGGTAGCCAAGGTGGCATACAGAGATAATCTCCAGTACGCCACAGAAGACTGGATTGACGAGCAGGTATCCAAGCTCTATGTTGGTGTAAGCCTAGCCTATGACAGTCAGCACACGTCTCAGTCTGGTATCATCTCAATAGACCACGATAGCATTGACGCTATCCGAGCTGCGCTAGAGCTCGAGTTCGGCAAGCCAGAGACCGCTAACGCCC
This sequence comes from Porphyromonadaceae bacterium, assembly GCA_030528445.1. Classification (GTDB taxonomy): domain Bacteria; phylum Bacteroidota; class Bacteroidia; order Bacteroidales; family Porphyromonadaceae; genus Porphyromonas. The sequence continues at coordinate 30,558 of JAUMYV010000020.1, forward strand.
CTATCGAGTACCTCGGCTACGACGAGGCTCACAACGACCACTGGGCTGTATGGTCTCTAGAGGTCGAGGTAAACGATGATAATGATATCATCAGCTGGGTAGAGTACTAATACTAATATCATTCACACCCCTGCCCTTCGGGGCGGGGGATAAAAAAGAAAAACGTCATGGAAATGGAAGCAATACAAACGGTTAGGAACCCCAAGAAGGTAGAGATTGCGGGAGATTACAATCTCGTAGTTTACAACGACGAGGTCATCGGTATGATCCTCGTTGCAGAAGAAAAGGTCAGAGCAGACTTTTTGGTCTATAAGGTTGTAACTAAGTTCGGTTACGATCAAAAATTACACCTCCAATCGTCAGAGGAAGATGAAGTAGGAGGTTTCAAGCTAGCTAAAACCGGTGGAAAATGGCTAATGGCCAGCTTCTACAAGAGGGTTGGAAACAGAAATAATGGCTGCGCAAACAGCCAACTAATCCATAAAGATCTAATAAAAATAGAATCATGCTCAGCTGTAACGCAACCTCTAAACCTGACATGGACGTATTCATGGGTGGACAAACTAGACCACCCCGATAAATATGGTAATACCCGAGAGAGGAAAACGAGATATGTACCTCTCCATGAAGAGGGGTTCTGCATTATTCCCGAAAGGGAGATAACGAAGTACACCTTTGAGTGTTTCGCTAAAACTCTGAAAATTGTTCAGCCTAAATTTAAAGAATTATTCGCAGAGGAAACCAAAAATAAATTCGAAGCGATTTTCTATTATGACAATTCTTTATTGATCCACGTTCCGGGAAAGGATTTCTACGCGTGGTATAACCGGGTAGATGGCCAATTCGAACGGTACGCAGAGCCGTCAGAATGGTATGAATTTAAGAGGTCATTCACCGTTCATAAATTCGATTATGACCAACTTTCACGCATAATCCTCAGAGAGGATTTGCCTCTAAGTAGGCGTAATGACGATGAGGAGCCTGAACCACGCCGCATCCGACGCGGTCGCTCTGGGGAAAGACGAGAGCGTCTGGCACAGCAAGAGGCCGCCGAGGCAGAGCACGAGGCGTCACCCGCCTCGTCCACAGAAGAGTAAAACAAGTAGCCCCCGACCTCGGCAAAGGTACGGGGGCTTGCAGAAAGGCGGAAATAAAAGCGAAAACCGCACCACCCTGCGAGTCGCAAAGATAACTAAAAAAGAACAAGACTATGCAGGAAATTAAAGTACAAACCAGAGCAGACATCGCCTCGATTATCTCCGAGGCGAGAAAAAAACAAGGACTAAGCAAATCAAAACTCGCTAGGCAGATTGGTCAGATGCGCAGCAAGGTTGTTGCGACAAATCAGATAGATCGCCTAGAGGGTAATGATGGTGATGCGTCCTATCAGATAGACCTCCTCCTGGAGGCGGCAAGTCTGCTCGAGTTAGAAATCATCATCAGGCACAAGTCAGAGTAGCGCATCGTAGTCTGGTGCGCCTCTGACTACATTACAGGATTATGGGCATCAGATTACGTATGATCCACGGCGATATGGCCGTGGAAATGGAGGGGGATAGCGCGCAGGATGTACTTGATGTGCTGCACGGGACTCTGGCTAGACGAGAGTGGCCGCAGGGCAATAGTCGCACTCTGGAGACCACTAGGCATACCCTGCTTGACGCGATGCACAGGTATATCTGCGACCGCACAAGGGGGCGCACGAGTGAGATGTATGCCGAGGCGATAGTGGCTACGTCGGTACACGTCGACCCTGCCACCGTCTATCTTGACGAGATTACGCTGTCGTGGGTCGGCAGTCTGGATAGCCTTATGAGCGAGAGAGGGCTTGCGTCTAGCACTCGGTCTATCCACCTGCGCAACATCCGCACGGCTATCAGCTATGCGATGAGGCTTGGATGGCTATCCTCTCATCCGTTCGATGGCTACAGGATGCCTCGGCATTTGTCTCGGCACAGAGCCTTGCCTGTGGAGGCTATCCGTGCTATGGTAGGGCTAGAGCTTGCGGGGGTGTACGCGTATCATCGGGATATGTTCCTGATCGCCTTCGGGCTGATCGGGATCAGCTGCGTGGACTTATACAACCTTGCGCCTATCACAACAGATAGGCGGGTTGAATACAGCCGCGCCAAGACCAAGAGGCCGTACAGCATCCGAGTCGAGCCGGAGATTACCGAGCTTATCGAGCGACACAAGGGGGTAGGGCGCGCTGTCGATCTATCGCAGCGGTACGCCAACAACCGCACGGCCAACGTGCGAGCCAACTGCGCCCTCAAGGTCATCGGCTCAATGCTCTACACAGACCGAGACGGCATTATGCGCCCGATATGCGATGAGCTTAGCACCTACTGGGCTAGGCATAGCTGGGCGACCATCGCAGCGAGCATAGACATACCCAAGGACACCATTGCGGCCGCCCTTGGCCACGGAGCTCGGACGGTTACGGACATCTATATTGATTTCGACAGCCGTAAGATTGACGAGGCCAACAGACGTGTGATAGATTATGTCTGGCATCAGAGGAGATAACATGAGCATCAAGGACAGAGTCGAGGAGTGGTGTCAGCACCACCCCAACGGAACAAAGGCGCAATGTGCTGCAGACTTAGGAGTATCCATATATTCTGTGCGCAGGTATTGGACACTCCAAAATCCGCCAAAGAGCGATAGCAGGGCTCGCGTGCTTGCTTGGCACGCAGCACACCTAGACGGCACACAAGCCGAGTGCGCAAAAGAGCTCGGCATATCCAAGGGCATGGTCTGTAAGCTATGGCCTGTACCAGTCATCCAGCGCAAGAGCATCGACGCAGAGGCTCGTATCGAGGAGTGGTACGAGGAGTATGGAGATGTGGGCACCATGACTCAATGCGCCAGAGAGCTAGATATCCCATTCCACGTCGTCCGCCGCTTGTGGCGGTGGGAGACCAAGTATAGCAGGTCGTCCTACAATAAGTGGCGGATATGGGATTGGCAAAAAGAACATCCTAATGGGTATATCGCCGAGTGCTGCAGAGACCTTGGGCTTACCCATGCTTCTGTCTCTGCGTGGTGGCGTGGTGACCTTAACACTCCAGAGCAGGCGTCGCACCGCGACCAGGTTAGGGAGTGGAGGGAGCGCAACCCCGCGGGGAGCAAGTCTCAATGCGTCCGAGACACAGGCATCCCACGCACCTGCGTGGATAGGTGGTGGGATGACATAGATTTTTAAGGCAGATGTTGCATAGTGTAGATATTATGCATACATTTACTTTCGAGACAGGGGCGGTACAACACACCGCCCCTGTGAATTGAAACAAACTCTTTTACGTGTTGAATCAACCTCGACCGCTGCAAGGTAGTCGAGGTTTTTTGCGCTTGATGCCACACTAATACTACTTCTGTGTTTTCTCAGTGCTAATCTGGTGCTATTTAATCATGAGTGTTTTTACAACTATCTTATATATACGAATTTACATTATTATATTCACATTCTGCATCGGCAAGTAATTTCTGATTACAACCGATAATCATAT
>JAUMYV010000127.1 GCA_030528445.1 Porphyromonadaceae bacterium
TATTTCTACTAACTTTGCCTTATCCATAGGATGGGAGTATTTGGTTATCTGTTTGGCTTTCAACTACAAACACACTAAATATCTCCCATTCTTGCAATAGATAAACCGCTAAAAATCAAGAAAAAGCACCCTATTCTGACTATATTTCTTACACCGAACTCACGTATATCGAGTGTTTTTCTACACTACATTGCCTTAATATGCTCCGAAATAGGTACTTTTGTAGTGAGCAAGCGTGCTAAGTACAAATGCGAGGTGTCGTAATTTGTTGATTTGTAGAGTGCAACACCCAATAGGAGTTTGAAAGACTGAGAAGAAAGCCACGCAGTACAAGTATGTAAATCCTTATAAAACAGTGAGATAAAACTATTTCCCCATTTATTTGAGGGGTATTTGTGCCGATTAAAAGGCTAATCGCCTAATTGACAGAGAGGTAAATATACTGTATTGAAATCAAATTAGTGGACTACCGTCCTTGCCACGTCCTCTCAGCCCTTGGTCGGCTAAGTGTATCCGCCCTACGTGCTTAGCCCTCGCATCGCTAGGCTACCTATAATATTGAGTACCTTTGTTGCGTTTGGAGACTAGACGAGAATAGGGTGTAGATTACCTTAGATATATCCCCTCGGCTATGTGCTACATGGATAATATGAACGAAATAAATTCACTTACAGAGATCAACCTTCCCCAGCAAGCCTTAGATAGTTTTAGGGATCTTGTTGCCACTAGTCGTAGGATTGTGATCCTACCTCATACAGCCCCCGACGGCGATGCGCTTGGCTCGACTATTGCCTTTGGGAATGTACTGCAGAGCCTACACCCCGACAAAAATATCTGTGTCATTAGCCCCGACCCTGTAGAGCAATATCTAAGTTGGATGCCAGAGGTCGATACGCTACTGCACTACGCGACCTCGGGCGATGAAGCCATAGCTGCGATTGCAGAGGCCGATTTGCTGATTCACATGGACCATAACCAAAGATCTCGCCTAAGGTATCAGCCTCTGGTAGATGCCGCTATCAGTAGTCGTGCGCCAAGTGTGCTGATTGACCATCATTTGTACCCAGAGGCTGGCTTTACGGTCTGCTTTAGTTATCCGGGCATTTCGTCCACTTGCGAGCTCACCCTCAGGATCGTTCAAGCTCTAGGGTGGCAGGCGCATGTTAGTCCCACGTCCTCTACGCTCCTGCTTACGGGGATTGTAACCGATACGGGGCGCTTTATGTATGGTTGTTTTGCTCCAGACCTCTACCATCGGGTGTCGGATTTGCTTGGCTTGGGGGCAGACTATGGCTATATCATAGACCGCCTATCCTATCATGGACGTATAGAGCAGCTCCGAGCTCAGGGCTATGTGCTACACGAGAAGCTTGAGCTGTATCCCGAGCTACGGGCTGCTTGCTTCGTCCTCACCCAAGAGGAAATGCAGCATCTGGGCGTCTCTAAGGGTGATACCGAGGGGCTCGTCAATCTACCTCTATCGGTAGAGGGGGTCGATTGTTCCTGCTTCATCCGAGAGGATAGGGGGCAGATCAAGCTCTCATTCCGCTCTACGGGAGACTTCCCCGTCAACGAGATCGCCTCCCGTGGCTTCTCTGGAGGTGGACATCTCAATGCCGCTGGTGCCGAACACTATGGTAGCATAGAGGAGGCAAAAAATATCTATCTTTACCAGCTCAAATGCCTCATAGAGGAGAGAAAGAAATCACAAGCAAGTAATTAACGATAACATCAGGATATGACCTTTAGCAAGATCAAGCAATACTGTCTGCTGCTACTCGCTAGCTCTGCAGTCCTTTTCACTAGCTGCAAAGAAGACAAAATCAAATCACTCACCGATCTAAAGAAGGAGCAGACCACAGCCATCAAGGCTCTGATTAATAGCAAGTCTATCCGAGTGATAGAGGCTCGAGACAACGTCCTGCCAGACCCGATAGATCCCAGCGTCTACTACCGGTTCTCCAATGGACTGTATATGCGAGTGCTAGATCGTGGGTTTGTAGGCAAAGAGGGCTACAAGGCAGTGGTCAACGAGACCAAGGTATTCGTAGAGTTTAAGGGGCATACCTTCACGCAGGCCAAGAGCGAGATTAGCCGATTTGATATTCTCGGCGATCCATCCTATCCTCCCGTGGAGTTCCTCTACACCTATGCCTACCAGTATGGCGAGACGCACTATACGCCTCTACCACAGACTTCTCCAGTGACCAACTTGGATCACTTCATGTGCCAAGGCTTAGCTTACCCGATGTCTCTGCTGGGCAATGGCGCACGTGTGTCGCTAATTATCCCCTTCGAGCTAGGTCCTTCTGCATTTTATGCCTCTGGGGTCTCTACATTCGTCGAAGAGGCTCAGTATAGATTTCGCTAACAATCAAGATAAATCTCTAATTCAGGCTCGATATGACACTCATTAAATCTATATCTGGTATCCGTGGCACCATCGGTGCGGGTGTACGTGAGGGGCTTAATCCCATCAGTACGGCACAGTTTACCGCTGCATACGCACAGTTTATCCGCAAGCACTCTGGCAAGGCTCGCCCACGTATCGTCGTGGGGCGCGATGCCCGTATGTCTGGCTCTATGGTCAAGCAGATCGTAGTCGGCACACTTATGGGGATGGGGTGTGATGTGGTAGACATTGATTTGGCTACAACCCCGACTACCGAAATGGCTGTCGTAGGTAAGCAGGCAGACGGAGGTATTATCCTCACGGCTAGCCATAACCCTAAGCAGTGGAATGCCCTCAAGCTCCTCAACGAGCATGGCGAATTTATCAGTGATAGCGAGGGTAAGGAAATTCTCCGTCTCGCCGAGAGCGACGAGCTTACGTTCGCCGAGGTTGATGGGCTTGGTTGTGTGGAGCATTCGAGCTATCTCAAGGAGCATATAGATGCCGTGCTCAAGGCTACAGGAGTCGATGTAGAGGCGATCCGTAAGGCGCGCTTTGCCGTTACTTTCGATAGTGTCAACTCCGTAGGGGGGATTGCTCTCCCTGCCCTACTAGAGGCATTGGGTGTGGAGACGATACATCCGCTCTACGACGAGCCTACGGGTAACTTTGCCCACAATCCAGAGCCTCTCCCCGAGCACCTAACGGCCATCTCTGCTGCTATCCGTGAGCAGGGTGCCCATGTGGGCTTCGTGGTAGACCCGGATGTAGACCGCTTGGCAATCATTGATGAGCGAGGAGAGTGCTTCGGCGAGGAATATACTCTAGTAGCTATCGCCGACTACCTGCTAGGCTTGGCTGGTGGAGGCAATACGGTCTCTAACCTAAGCTCTACGCGAGCTCTGCGCGACGTTACCCTCAAGCATGG
>JAUMYV010000021.1 GCA_030528445.1 Porphyromonadaceae bacterium
ATAGAGCAAGACGTCCTCTATATAGAGCTAAGCTTGCTCCAAAGAATGTTTGTGGCTTATATCAGTTTGTCGTAAGGGTTAGCTGAGATTTCGCTCTAGTCAGCCAGATCTTAATTGTGGCCTTATTCATCTTTTGGTTTTGCGACAACGAGCTAACGAAATTAGGACAGCAATAATTCGTAGCTATCTTTGCTCCTAATCAATCAGCGTAAAACATGGCAATAGAAATCAATATTACACGAGAGGAATTCCTCAAGCACACCGCCTATTATCTGGACAAAGCTACCGAGGGGCGCATCATCCTCATAGATCAAGCCCCAGCCCCTACGCTCCAATTGGAGGTACAGGCTGAGGCTTGTAATGCAAGAGGCGAAAGTTGCCACGGGGAGCAGTACAAGGATGAGTTCCGCTCCTTTTTGGCCTCGCTCGATTAGTCTTCGATGCCCAGTAGGGATTTGATGCGAGCAGCGACCTCCTCCATCTGCCACTTGGGCGTAGACGTTGCTCCACAGATCCCTATCGTCTTGGGCATAGGCTCAAGCATCTCTGCCGTGACTTCGCTAGCCGAAGAGACGAAGATGCTGCGCTCGTTGCTCTGGCGGCAATGCGCATATAGCACTTTGCCGTTGGAGCTTTTGGGTCCTGCGACGAAGAAGATAAGCTCGTGCTGCAGAGCGAACTCCTTGATGTGTGGCATTCGGTTAGAGACCTGTCGGCAGATTGTATCCTGACAGTCGAAGGGTACACCAGGCTGCATACGGCTACGGAGCGTCTCTATAAGTTCGTGGAAGCCCGAGAGCGACTGCGTAGTCTGCGAAAACAGCGCGACAGGGCGGCTGAAGTCTACCGCCTCGATGTCCTCTGCCGTTTGGATGACGATAGCCTCTCCGCGGGTCTGCCCCACTAGCCCATTCACCTCGGCATGTCCTTTCTTGCCATAGATAACGATTTGCCCATTTAGGGGCTTAATCTCCGTGTATTTCTTGAGGATCTGCTTCTGCAGGCGCACCACCACAGGGCAGGTTGCGTCCACAAGCTCGATATTACGCTCCTTGGCCCATGAATAAACCTGAGGCGGCTCGCCATGAGCACGAAAAAGCACACGCTTACCCGAGAGCTTCTTGAGCCCCTCGTAGTCAATCGTCTGCATCCCCTTGGCTTGTAGGCGCTCTACTTCCTGATCGTTGTGCACAATGTCGCCAAGGCAGTACAGCTCCTTGGCATCGCTGGCCAGCTCTCGCTCGGCATGCTTGATTGCATTGATTACGCCGAAGCAAAAACCGCTCTGCTGGTCAATCTCTATAATAGGTGTCATATTTTCTTGAGTCTTATCTTGAGTTACTATACCGTACGTTAATTAAAGCGTTTAGGGGTGTGTTTGTTCATTGGCGGTCATGATAAATCGGCTCCGACCCACATCGCAATGCGAGAGATCGGAGCCGATTTATTTTGCCTGCCTAAGTTTTGTCGGCTAATCGCTAGAGGTCTCGGAGACGATGAGCAGGATGTCGCCAGAGTGAATCTCTAGCTTGCCTTTGGGGACGAAATAGTTTTCGCCTCGGCGCACTAGGATGACAAGCTCCTCCTCCTTGAGATCTAGATCCATCAGCCTATTGCCCTCGTCTAGCATCGCAGGAGTTACCCTGCGCTCCTCCATAGAGGTCCCCGTATGCTGGGGGATTTCTACGCCGAATAGGCTGACTTTTTTCTTGACCTCCTCGTCAAGCCCTAGCCACTTGGCTACGATCGGTAGCGTACTGCCCTGAATCAGGAGCGAGAGCAGGGTAATGAAGAAGACGATGTTGAAGAGCGTATCAGCCCCCTCGATGTTGTTCATCATCGGGAAGGTCGCGAAGATAATCGGGACAGCCCCTCGTAGCCCTACCCACGCAAGGAATGATCTGCCTTTGAGACTGATGCGGGGGAATAAGCTTAGGCTCAGGTGTACGGCTAGAGGACGTGCCAAGAAAATCATAAAGAGCCCAGCCAATAGAGCAAATGGCGCTACGGGGACGAGATCTTTGGCATTGACGAAGAGGCCAAGGACAATGAATAGAGCTATCTGTAGCAGCCAAGTCGTCCCATCGAAGAAGGTCTCGATACTCTTCTTGTGCACCAAGCGCTTATTCCCCACCAGAATGCCCATAACGTAGACTGCCAGATAGCCGTTGCCTTGGAGTAGCGCCGTGAGCGAATAGGTCAAGAAGATGCCACAGAGCAGAGTAATGGGGTAGAGGGCTGCGTTGTCGATGTTGATCTTGTTGAGGAAAAGCGTCGCCAGCCTACCGAAAAGATAGCCTAGGCCAGCCCCTACGGTGAATTGAAGTGCAAACGTCGTGGCAATACTCGTCCAGGAACCATCGCCAGAGCCTGTGACGTACTGAATGAGCGCGATGGTAAGCATGTATGCCATCGGATCGTTACTCCCGCTCTCTAGCTCAAGGATAGGTCGAAGCCCCTCTTTGAGATGCATGTTGCGTGCACGGAGCAAACCGAATACCGAGGCCGAGTCGGTACTCGACATCGTAGCTGCCAGAAGCAGGGCGATAGGGAAACTTAGATGAATGGTAAAGAACTCGAACGTCCCGAGCCAGTACAGAAAACCACCAAAGAAGAGAGTAGTGAGCAAAACCCCTATCGTGGAGAGCATAATCCCCGGACCAAGGACTGGACGAATATCCGCGATCCTTGTCTCGAAGCCACCAAAGAAGAGGATAACGGCTAGGGCGACCGTCCCCAAAAACTGCGTTTTGCCCGTATCACTATACTCAAGCCCCAGACCAGAGCTGCCGAAAATCATCCCCGTGATGAGGAAGACAAGCAGAGCTGGTACTCCTAGGCGCGTGCCGACTTTACCAGCCAAGATACCGGCCAGCATCAGCACTGCCCCGATGAGTAGTAATAGGTCTGTTGATATCATCTAGTCAGTATATTGATGTTGTGTGTATGGACTCCTATTCTTGAACAAAGCCACGTGACCCCTTGAGAATGAATGGTTGCTGATTCCAATGAAATTTGGGGTAGCTCTTGGTCTCGACTACACGATTGCGCCTCCAGAGTATGCCGTCTACACTCTGGGCAAATAGCAGAGGTGTGTCGAAGGTCATGAAGACGTTGTCCTCAATCGTGATGCCCTGCTTGCCGTCTCCGTAGAAAGGTTGACGCTGCTTGTCGAGCTGAGGGATCACAGGGAAGAGCGAGATTGCCGCTTCGGTGAACTGGAATACACTTGTCAGCACATCGAGAAATAGATTGCCTCGAATGTGTAGGGACTTAGTTTGCCCAGACTCGAACCACTGGTTGCAGTCGCTACTCACCAGAATAGCAGAGCCAGAGATATGGTCGAAGACATTGTACTCTAGCTTGATGGGCTTAGGCGTATTGAGGAGCGTACCACGAGCACGGTTGTGGCGGATGGTATTGCCAGCGAAGGTAACACTGGGAGTCTTGCGCAGGTTCTCTATGCCGATGCTATTGCTCGGGTTGATGGCACGTGGGAGTTTCTTGGCGAAGCGTAGGCGAAGGATCTTGGCTCCTGCGAGCGTCGGCGTGTCTACGGGCTCTATGGCAGTGAGCGTATTATCCCCCACAACCTCGAAAGTAGAGCTAGCGACAAACTGTACCGAGTCGCCCGCCTTGCCCCAGTCCATCCCCCAAGCCTGATGGTGCATATACTGCCCCTCGATGGTGTGGTTATCCACACGCTTGATGAGCTTGAGGTAGACGCCGTGCACGTTGATGGCATCATCCATCATCCCCTCGAAGAGGCTACGACGTACATCAATATGCCCACTGCAGCCCGAGAAGTGCGTGGCATCTGCTTGGGTGGTTGCATAGCGCGGATCGGAGTCGCCACGTAGACATACGTTGAAGCCGTCTAGGCTCACGTTGTGCGTATTCTGCGCCAGCAGCCCCATCCCATCGGCATAGTGGATGTTGATATTCTCTAGATGAATATCCGTATTATCCGATAGGAAAATCCCTGGATTGGGGCGGTCATAGGTGCGCAGAGCTAGAACCGAACCAGCCTTGAGGCGTTCGTCCTGGAACTTCGGCGCCCAAATACGCCCCTCTGCGAGCAAGCGACTTCCCTTAGTCGAGAGTCCGATGTCTGCCGTACGGTAGAGGATCCGCTTGGTAGATCCATCGAAGGCCATCGACACATACGGGCGGTTGCTCCAGTCGGGACCATAGAACTCTAGCTCGCCCTCGTCCGTTAGTCGCCACTGTGGGTTGCAGATTGGGGCTAGCACGAGCCCTGCTTTACCCCTATTCTCCTCTACGCGTACGTGGGAGATCTGTGGGTGGCGGAAGTCGATGCGCAAGTTGCGTAGCTCGATATTACGGCTGTCTACCACAGCGATGGGGAGCATCCTATCGAGGAAGAGAAGCTCTGCCCCCATACCCTCGAGGCGTACGTTGCTTAGCCCCTTGATGTGGATGCCGATTGACCTATTGGGCTCGTGATCGTGGTTGGAGATGTAGAGGGTTTCCACAGGGGCACCTGCTTTGGTAAACTCGTATACCCCAGGGGAGAGTATCAGCGTAAGCGTATCGCTAGGAGCTGTGGTGCGGGTAAGCTCTGCCAGAGCCCGATTGAGTGGCTCGGTATTGGAGTAACCAGCTTGTGGCCTAACGCCAAAGTCTACTAGATGGATCACGCGCTCTGCAGCCGAGAGCCCACCGATGCTACCCAATAGTGCCAAGATGCACCCTAGGGTCGCCAATAAGTTATGTCGCATACGTCTAATATTTTTAGTCTAAAGAATACATATCTAACCGAAAGTCACAAAAATACAAAATCCTTGCCGATTTTTCTTGACCTCTAGCTCCCTCAACTCTCCACAGCTCAAGGGGCTGTGGCAAAATTCGATTTTGCTCGCAGCCCCTTTTAGGTGTCTCAGAATGTGCAAAATGCAAGGATTGCGTAAGCAGAATGTCGCAAGCAACACCGCATTTTGTGTATTATGGACTATTTGATGATGATACGACCGTAATGCTTCTCCGATTGGGAGAGTAGCGAATAGAGATAAACACCAGGGGAAAGCCCCTCGGTTGCCAGATGGTAGCTAGACGAACCTGCAGGTAGAGCCACGTGCTTGATTTCGTGCCCCTTGGCCGAATGGATGGTCAGCTTGGCGTCTTCACGCAAGTTGGTTAGCTCTACCCGAATGCGCTGACCAGAGGTCTGTACCGTGGGGTATAGCTTGATGCGTTGCTCAACCTCGGCCTCTGAGTTGATACCAGTCGGGTCACTGGGCTCTGGTGGCGTGTAGCCCTCCTCGGGGTTGGGGTGCTCTACGCCATCTCGCACGACGAACATCTTCTTCACCGTCTTCGTATCGCTCCCTGCTGGTGTCTCGACCGTCAGCGTGACGTCGTAGCTGGCATTGTAGCCGAAGACAACGATCGGATTGCGACTAGTGGGGTTGCTCACGCTCTTGGGCTTGGGGAAGAATGACCAACGCCACGAGGCTTCGCTCTGATTGACGATCGAGTAGCTGTCTAGCTGTATGGGCATATTGGCCTTACCTGTAAGGTCACCACTGCCTACATTAGTCGCCATAGGCTGAGCCACTGGTACGAAGTCGGGGCGATAGAGCGGAGCCTCCCAGATCCCTTGGTCGGTAGCCATACGGAGCTTGCCTTCTTTGTAGTAAGGGAGTATGCGTGTGATGCGAGAGCCAGGGTTAATGCCCTCGGAGTAGTCGACCCAGTCCTCTAGGCTATCGTCCTTGTAGTAGACACGGGCACCCCTGCCCGTAGCCACATAGACACCGTTTCGTTCGTCACCCACGACGATGACGAACTGCAAGGGTTGATCTCGTAGTACTGGCGAGAGATCTGGCGTCCATGTATCGCCAGCATCGGTGCTGTAGACGAGCTTGTGTGGCTCGTAGGGATTGACAGCCCAGAGCTTCTGCTCGTCACGTGGATGAATGGCAATTTGCGTGATGCCGTTGGAAATCGTTTTGTCGGGGAAAGGGCGTGTCTTGGTCATTGACCAGCTCTTGCCTGCGTCGCTCGTGCGGTAGACGTTGTAAGCCCCAGAGATATAGAAGTAATCGGGGTTGGAGCGTGCGTAGGCGAAGTTGGCGATGTTCTCTCCCTCTAGGTCGTAGAGCATCGAGAAGCTTCGCCCCTCGTCGCTAGAGAGATAGACCTTGTCGCTAGGGCCACCCCACGAAGTATTGGTGTCGTCGATAGGGTTGATCACTAGGCGCAGTGCATACCTGGGATCGAAGGCGATAGTGCCATTGGTTTGTAGCACTTCGTAGGGTTTCTTGGAGAAATACGTACCATAGTTCGCCAGATCAATCTGCCCCGCCATCTCTCTAGGCATCTCCATGCGCCCTGCATCGGAGAAATAGACTTTGTAGGGGTCACTGACCATCACGTGTCCCGTAGCCTGCTCCACGCCGCCCACATGTAGCGTATTGCCCTCTCCGTAGCTTGCCGCGTGTACAGCATCGCCATTGTGCCAGCGTCCGCCGACCATGACGTCTTCGTTCCAACCTTGGTCGAATCCGTGGTACTCGCTTGCATAGATGCCTTGGTGTCTGATTTGCCCAGGTGTGGCGAAGAAGTCTGCCGAGTATTTGATTCCCCCGTCCGTGCTGATGTAGGTGTCGTCACCTGCGATAGCAATATCCTGCATATCTGGGTGCAGATTGCCCTGACGCTCGTAGCCTCCTATCGCATTGGTGTGGACAGAGCCCAAGCCGCCAGTGGTAGAGCGGTAGGCATTGCACAGCCCATAGATGATGTGTTCGGGGTTCTTGTTTGAGACTCCAATCATCATATCGAAGTAGCCTTGCCCGCCATGCTCATTATCAATAAATTGCGAGAAGGTATTGAGGCGTAGGTTACTCCCCCTTGTAGTTTGGTCGCTCCAAGTCTGCCCCGCATCGGTGCTCTTGAGGATGTGGGGCAATCCCCTTAGATCTCCCATAGCCTGAGTAGAGTGGGAGGTCACCTGCGCGTTGACCAGTGCATAGACATAGCTACTGCCTGTGGGTGCTTCACTCACAGCCAATCGCCCCGAGCGAACGCCCTCGACCGGGAGTTGCTTCTGCTGGAAGGTCTGTCCACCATCCGTCGAGATGTAGAAAAAGAATGGCTCTCTAGGCGTGCGCTGTGCCAAGAGGTAGATCGTACTCGGGTCATCGGGCTTGAGCTCGTGGTCGTGGCAGAGCAAGTCCAATGTCTTGCGCCACGAAGCCCCTCCATCGTCGGAGCGCCAGAAGCCACCAAGCCCCTGCTCTGCGGCATGGGTAGCGATAGTGATCTCTCTAGGATTCTGAGGTGAGAAGCGAATGCTATTGACCCGTGCATTGATTTGGGTAAGCCTCGTCCAGCTCTTGCCTCCGTCGGCACTCTTCCACAGAAAAGCCCCAGCGCCAACCAAAATGAGGTTCTCATCTTGTGGAGATACGGCGATGGCATAGATTGAGCCTCCGAAGTTGTGCGCGGCATCGCAGACCTGCCACTGCAGCCCCTTGTCGTGGGAGCGGAAGACAACCCCCGTCTGCGTGCCAGAGTACACAACGCTGTGATTGGACGGGGCTATTGCTAGGCGAAAGACACAGACCTGCGAATCCTTGTCGCTAAGCTTACCTCTTTTATTCTCTGCCGTCCTATTGGGGCCTATGTTGCGCCAAAGGGGCTGTCGCCCTGCCTCGGCACCCATGGCTCTGAGGTGCTGACTAACTTGCCTATTCTGTAGCTCGACCCTATGGGCATAGTCCTCCTGCTGTGGCAGTACGATACGCCCCTTGGCGTCGACAAAATCTCTGTATGCCCTAGCCCACCGTCTGTAGAAATTGACAGCTGGCTTGCGGTCGAGCGTCTTGACGCGTGCATCAACGTCTTTGGCGCACCAGTCTCTGAAGAGGGAATCCATCCTGAAGTAGTTGACCCCAGACGGATTACGCTCGATCTCTCGTAGCCACTCGGGAGAGCCAGCTGGTAGAGATTCGGGAGTATACGGATCGAAATAGAGCCGTGTTTCTTGGCTCGAGAGCGAACAGGCACAGTGGAGCAAGAAGCCAAAGCAAAAGGCTCTGCTCAATGTAAAAATCTTCCTCAAGTACATAAATACATAGTTATCAAAAGTCTGGGTGCAAAGGTACGGATAATCTAGCCTTATACTTACACCGCCCTACGACCCGTGAGCCAGAAACTAGAGACAACCATCCTATTTATTACTAGAGCTACAAGGGGTTGCACCAAAATTAAATCTTGGCACAACCCCTTGTAGAATAACCGGATGTAGTTTATCTCCTAGTTTTTCGTAGGATTCTGCGTCAGCGTCCCTGCATAGGAATTAATCGCACTCTGGGGAATGTAGTAGACTACTCGGTAGTCTGTCGCTGGGATATCCTCCATCTGCTTGTGGGGGCCTGGGTAATGGCGCTGGAGAGCCTTGCCATTGCGGAAGACGTCGTAGCTACGCTCGGCCTGATAGGCAAGCTCAAGCTGACGCTCCTTGTCGATGAGCTCGGGCGCGGTCTTGGCGTCTAGGGCTGCATATCCCTTGCCTGGGATCGAGCGAGTACGGATCATGTTTAGGTCTGCAAGCGCCTCGGCATAATTGCCTAGTTTGGCTTGAGCCTCGGCTCTATTGAGGTAAACCTCGCCTAGACGACTGATTACAGGAGAGTGTAGATGGGAGTCCTCTCCCTCACGCGAACACTTAGTGATATAGAACTGAGGATAGGCCCTATTGAGCGTGATGTAGTAGTCGAGCATCCCCGTACGCTTGACGCCTGGACGGTACTCGATGCTATAGGTCTGGTCTTGCTCACTGACTACGGTAAGCTCATAGGCTTTCGTCTCCTCGGTCTTATCCGCCTTCTTGATTTTCTCTTCGGCAAAGATCTTGCCATCACGCCTCTTGACCTCTAGCTGGAAGTAGTGCAGAGCATTGCTACCCTTGCCGTCTTGATCGATGAAGCGGAAGACCTCGGTGTAGGCTCCATTTTTGTCTTTGGCATAGGTCGGCTCAATAAAAGCTGCACGAGCGTCGACGATCTTGTAGCTATCGGGACGCCAGTCGTTGCGTCCTGTCTCATTGAGCAGGTCGATGTATTTGGCACTGGCATACATCTCCCCCCAGCCCATACCTCCGATGTTGGCATACATTCCACCGATGCCATAGTAATGAGCGTAGCCAGAGTATTCGCTAGCCACACGCTTCACCACGAAGATGGACTCCTTATTGGCCTCTGGCGCGAGCCTATTGTACTTCATGAAGTCGGCACGACCCAACAGGGTGTACTTGCCAGAGTTGATGACACGTGTAGCATAGTCTACAGCCTTGCGTGCATACTCGGCGTTTGGGGCCTCGTACGTCCCGCTCATGTAGAGGTAGACGCGGGAGAGCATCGCCTCGGCGGCGCCACGAGTAGCTTTGATGGGATTAGAGCTCTCGGGCAGTAGCTCGGCGGCTTTCTCTAGATCTTTGATAGCCTGGGCATAGGTCTGCGCTACCGTAGATCTGTCTGGCAGGTGCAGGTCGCTCAGCACATTCTTGGGCGTCCCATTGACGATAGGCACACCGAGGTTCTTCTCGGGATCCTGATAGTATGGGCGGCCGTATGCACGACACAGATAGAAGTACATCATGCCTCGCACATAGTAGCACTGCCCAATCTGGGCGTCAATCTCCTTGCTCTTGCCCTCTCCGATCATATTGATGATGTTGGAGGCCTGAGCAATCGCTTTGTAGCCTCTGTCCCAGAACTGAGTTAGACGACCATTGACGGGCGTGCGGGAGAAGGAGATGAACTCGTAGAAGGAGTCGGTAGACGAACCTCGGATCATCATATTATCCCCTGCATACTCACCACAGCGATGCATGGGGTCGGACCAGTCCTTGAGCTGGGAGTACATACCGTTGATGAGGGCATTGAGCGAGGATTGGGGGTCGTCTGTAATCTGCTTAGACGACATATACTCTGGTGGTGTGCGGTCGATGTTGCAAGAGAAGAGCGCAGCTGCCAGCACAGCGTATGATAATATCTTTTTCATAAGGCGGCTAGAGAGTTAAGTTAATACCGAATACGAGCTTGCGTGTCGAGGGATAGACACTTGGAGTTGATGTCCCGATGATCGATCCGTTGTCTAGAGTTGGGATCTCGGGGTCTACACCAGAGTAGTCGGTTAGGGTCAGTAGGTTCTCACCCGTGAGGAAGAGGCGTACACCCTTGACGCCATACTGAGGCAGACGGAAGGTATAGCCCAAGGTAAGGGAGCGTAGCTTGAAGTAGTCGCTCTTCTCTAGATAGCGAGAGGACGACGCATTACCCTTGTCTTGATTGTTGTACTTGGCGATTGGGTGCGTGGCGACATCTCCCTCCTTTTCCCATCTCTTCCAGCCCTTGTGCAGAGCCATCTGGTTGCGGTCTGTGTAGGTACCGTCGGAGTCGTACTCTTGGCGAGAATAGTTGTAGATCTGTCCGCCTATGGCATAGCCAAAGTTGGCACTTAGATCGAGGTCACGCCAGCGCAGACTGGTAGAGAATCCGCCGAAGAGCCAAGGGGCAGCCGAGCCGACCTTCTCGTATGTAGCCTCGGCGTAGTTGGAGGTCGTGGTACGCTTGATCTCGTTGCCTGCATCGTCACGCTCCACGATGTACCACATAGGTGCACCATTTTTGGTATTAACCCCAGCCCACTCCTTGAGGTAGTAGGTATCTACTGGCGAGCCTACCTCGAGCAAGCGATTGGCCGAGCCTGCGATGTTGCTACCATCGCCCACGATCACGGGCTTGATGATGTAGTTGCCCTTGGCGTCTAGTTGCTTAAACAGATCCATCAGCTCGTTCTTATTATGCCCTAGGTTAGCCTCGATCGTCCAGCCGAAGTCCTTCGTCGAGATGATGTCTGCCCCTATGCCGAGCTCAATACCAGTATTGCGCATCACACCGATGTTGCGCCAGATACTAGTCACACCCGTGAGGCCAGAGATAGGCACTTGGTAGAGGATATTGTCGGTATTCTTGATGTAGTAGTCTAGGTTCAAGCGCAAGCGATTGTTTAGCAGGGCTAGGTCAAGCCCCGCACCTAGGGTTTGAGTTTTCTCCCACGTCAGCTCGTTGTTGCCAATCTGTGCGATGAGTGATCCCGGCTCGCCATTATAGCTAGAGGACACGCTGTATAGGTCGTGTTGGGGATAGAGTGAAGTGGGGCGATTGCCGACTGTACCATAAGCTAGGCGTAGTTTGAATTGATTCACGAAATCAACCTTGAACCACTCCTCTCGGTGCACGTTCCACCCAGCACTCACCGAGTAGAAGTTACCATACTTATTGGCATCTCCGAAGTTGGATGCTCCATCTCGGCGTAGAGAGAGCTGTGCTAGATAGCGATCGGCATAGGAATAGTTAGCGTTGAATAGGAACGACTGTACGGCCCATTCGCTCTTGCCTCCCTTGGTTTTGTCTGGCTTGGCGGTGCTATTGAGCAGGTCAAACCCTGGCACGACACCCGTACCAGCGACATCTATCGTGCGGCCAACGTAGTCGTTGTACTCATAGCCCGCTACACCATTGAGTGTATGTTCGCCCCAACTCTGGTTGAAACGAAGCATCTGACTTGTGTAGCTGCGTGTATGCTCGGCGCGCCATTCGTCCACACGTCCATTCACGTTCTGCCCACCATTACTGCGAGGGTCGGTGTAGCTATGCAAGCCTAGCTGGATGTGGCGGAAGTTATTGACCGAGGCAAAGGTGAGCCAAGGCATGATGCGGATGTCGAAGTCTAACCCGCCGTTGAACTCGTAGTCACGCCCCTGTGCATAGTTCCACTGCAGGTCATAGAGTGTATTGGTCGTCACACTATTGACCCAGCCTGAGTATTTGTGTGGCACTGGCTTGCCGTCCTCTAGATATGGATTGTCCCATGGGAGCTTAGCATACATATCCGTCACAGAGTGCTGACGATTCTCCACGCCCTTGAGCGAACCGCTGATATTAGGCTTGATCGTTAGCCACTTGGTTGGCTTATACGTCGTCTTTAGGCGGAAGTTGTAGCGATCGTAGTCGTAGCCCTTGACGGCCCCAGTCTCTTGGTAGTAACCCAGCGAGAGGAAGGATTGGAGGGTTTCGCTACCACCTTGTATAGATACGTTGTACTCTTGGTTGAGTCCGGTCTGTGTAGACGAGTTCCACCAGTCGTAGTTGGAGTCACGTAGCTCTGGCGTCCAGCGTTTGAACTTGATCTCATTGGCATTCTGGAAAGACTTGTAGTAGTCGTACAGCTCCGCCCCATTCATCACCCTTAGGTTGCCGTTGTTGAGTTTGCTACCTCCCATCTTGGCTGATACATGGACGCTAAACTTGCCCGATCGCCCCGCCTTAGTCGTCATCACGATGACGCCATTGGCTCCCTGCGAACCGTAAATAGCCGTCGAGGCAGCGTCCTTGAGCACCGTGAGGCTCTCGACATCATCGGGGTTAATCTGCCCCGGATCATTCCCCACGATCACACCATCAATTACCCAGAGCGGAGCGGTAGTACCGCTGAGGGTAGCTTGCCCGCGGATCACCACTGCACCTCTCGTGCCGGGCCTACCAGATCCGGGAGCGACGTATACCCCGGGCATCTTGCCATTGAGCATATTCTCGACCGAGGGGGTAGTGATATCCTTGAGCTTGTCGCTCTTGATGGTTTGTAGAGCTCCCGTGAGGCTCTCTTTTTTCTGTGCCGTATAGCCCACGACGAGCAGCTCGCTCAGCCCCATGCTATCCTCCGAGAGAGTAACGCTCAGAGGGGCACCTTGATAGACCACCTCGATCGTCTTATAACCAACGAAGGAGATAACCAGTGTGCTACCAACCTTGACATTGGCGATCGTGAAGCTACCATTGAGATCGGTAGAGGCTCCGAGGTTGGTCCCCTTGACGCGAACCGATGCGCCGATGATGCTCTCTCCCGTGGTGTCCTTGACGATCCCTTTGGCTAGGCCAGTGGATTGCTGCAGTACAATAGCCTCATGCGCGACTACACTCCCCCGAGCATAACCCTGTAGCCAAGGCGTAGCCGATAGGAGTAGGACTGCACTCATTTTGTAGAGATTTCTTGACATAAATGAATGTATTACTTGGTTTGTTTTCAGTATTTCCGTGCTTGAGATATGAATTTCGGCAAGCACTCGATATTATCTTTACCAATAAGCCTAATTAACAGACTCAAAAATAGATATTTTTCTGTATGTAATATTATTCAAGGATAAATAAAATAAATTAATAAACTACAGTCTATTCAAAAGCTGATGAACAATGGATTCTGCTCCATTCTACAGAATTTGGGGAGGGCTTCGCTGGAGGCGAGATTTAGATTTTAGACCAAATTTCAGAATGTTGATAAGAGAAATGCTTTGAGAGGGACGAAAAACGGCAGACCGCGTATTTGGCCTCTAGAAGGCTCTACACGGCGTTCGACCTCGTTTTGGCACTTAGCCCCAGCCGAATGAAAACAACCGCTTAAAACACTCGCCATGTATTACACTAATAAACAGATAGATAAATATGAATTTACTCCGATTGGCTCCAAGTTAAGCTCCGATTTCAGAATTTCTCTGCACTAATCTTTTCGGATGTGTGCACACACCGCAGCGAATCAGTCCTACAATCCGAAAAAAACTCTGAGAGATTTTTTGCCAAGCGGAACCAATCGCCCCAAATCACCCTCCCATCTTCCCGAATTCTAGGTCAATTTATTTACACAATTTAACCAAAAACACGAAAAAGAGGCTCCAGCAATTGGCTACTGCGGCACGGGCAGCCTTACTGGCGATAGGGCCGCGCGAAGGGGCGAGGGGGCGATTTTTCGTCTTTTGGGATATTTAGTACACACCGCCCCTTGGGTTTGATTAACTTTGTTCCCAATAACTTTAAGACAATTGGACTATATGGAGGCTAAACTAACCTTGATTCCCGAATGGGAACCACAGGATTTGGTTCTGATCACTTGGCCACACGCCGAGAGCGATTGGGCAGATATGCTCGACGAAGTAGAGGCGTGCTATAGAGAGATGGCACGTGCTATCCTGCGCTTCGAGGATCTGCTGATCCTTGCTCACGACGAAAGCTACGTCAGAGAGATATTCGCGGGTGAGCACTTCGAGCATCGCCTGCGTATCCTAGAGATGCCAAGCAACGATACTTGGTGCCGCGACTATGCACCACTGGCCTTTAGGGTCAGTTCGGACGAAGGGACATTCAAAGCCATTGCAGACTTTACCTTCAACGGCTGGGGCATGAAGTTCGCCGCCAACAAGGATAATCTGATTAGCCGCTGCCTATACCTCTCCCGCATCTTCGCCGACGACGTCTCGATGATGAATCGTCTGATGTGCGTGCTAGAGGGCGGCGGTGTAGAGAGCGATGGGCAGGGGACAATCCTCTCTACCTATGGCTGTATCTACGAGCCTAACCGCAATGCAGGCTTCGACGAGGAGGAGCTCTCGGGTTTGCTGGCCGAGGTGCTCGGTGCAGAGCACCTCATCATGCTGCGCAACGGAGAGCTGGAGGGAGATGACACCGACGGACATATCGACACGCTGGCGCGCTTCGTCTCTCCCGATACGATTGCCTACGTCAAGTGCCTAGACCCACGCGACGACCACTATCATCCGCTCGAGCGTATGGAGCAGGAGCTACTAGCTCTACGCACACCATCGGGCGAGCCATACAAGCTCATTCCCCTACCCTTGCCTAAGGCAATCTACGACGAAGACGGACATCGCCTACCCGCAACGTATGCCAACTTCCTCTTCGTCAATGGCGGACTGCTCGTACCTACCTATGCTCAGGAGTACGATGCCGAGGTGCTCAAGGCTCTAGGCGAGGCTCTACCAGATCGCCAGATCGTCGGGGTAGACTGCCGAGCACTTATCCGCCAGCATGGTAGCCTGCACTGCGCTACGATGCAGATACCAGAGGGTTTCATCAATCAAAATAAATGGGAACTATGAAAGTCGGACTAATCCAACAAGCCAATACGGCCGACCACGTACACAATAAGAAGCGACTCGCCGAGCGCATCCGCGAGGTTGCCGCTCAAGGGGCGGAGCTCATCGTCCTACAGGAGCTACACAACGGCCTATACTTCTGCCAGACAGAGGATGTACAGATCTTCGACCAAGCCGAGCCAATCCCTGGCCCCAGCACAGACGAGTTCGGCCAGCTGGCTCGTGAGCTGGGGGTGGTCATCGTACTATCGCTATTTGAGCGTAGAGCTGCTGGGCTGTATCACAATACAGCAGTCGTAGTGGAGCGCGACGGATCTATCGCGGGCAAGTATCGCAAGATGCACATCCCCGATGACCCCGCTTACTATGAGAAATTCTACTTTACGCCTGGGGATCTAGGCTTCGAGCCTATCCAGACCTCTGTGGGGCGTCTAGGAGTCTTGGTCTGCTGGGATCAGTGGTATCCCGAGGCTGCACGCCTAATGGCTATGCGTGGGGCAGAGCTGCTCATCTATCCGACCGCTATCGGTTGGGAGAGCAGCGACATCCCAGAGGAGCAGACTCGCCAGAGCGACGCATGGCAGCTCGTACAGCGCGGACATGCCGTGGCTAATGGCTTGCCTGTGGTGACGGTCAATCGCGTCGGAGTAGAGGAAGACCCTTCGGGGCAGACCAACGGTATCCGCTTTTGGGGGCGTAGCTTCGTCGCTGGCCCTCAAGGCGAATTGATCGCTGAGCTGGGGCGCGAAGAGGAAGTTCGCGTGGTAGATATTGACCTAGAGCGATGCGAACGCGTAAGAAGATGGTGGCCATTCTTCAGAGATCGTAGAATTGATGAATTTGACGGATTGACCAAGAGATTCTTGATTTAGACACCAAATTGCATCTTTTTTAATTCAAATCAGAACTATTTACGCCTTTCCATTTACAATAAAACCCGAGTTGAAATTCGGGTTTTATTATATCACACAAAAAACAAGATAGTTAATTAGGAAATTCCAATTTAAGTACTACCTTTGCTATGCAATCAATCGTAAAATAGTTGTAATAGCTAGTATTATTCGATTATAAACATGGAACAAACTTTCCGTATCGAGAGCGATTTGCTCGGCGAGCGCCAAATATCGAACGCACATCTCTACGGGGTGCAAACCCTCAGAGGCATCGAAAACTTCCAGATCAGCAAATTTCTTCTGTCCGACTACCCACTTTTTATTCAAGGCTTAGCGCAGACTAAAGCCGCAGCTGCCGAGGCGAACCATCGTCTAGGGCGTCTGACCGATGCGCAGCACCAAGGCATTATGCAGGCTTGTCGCGAGATTCTAGATGGTCAGTGGCACGGAGATTTCCCTGTGGATATGATACAGGGAGGGGCTGGTACGACAACCAATATGAACGCCAACGAGGTCATCTGCAACAGAGCATTGCAGATTATGGGACACAAGGCTGGGGAGTTTCAGTACCTCTCGCCCAACGACCACGTCAATGGCTCTCAGTCTACCAACGACGCCTACCCGACAGCGATACACCTAGGACTCTATGCGACGCATCAGTTCCTGAAGAAACATCTGCAGCAGCTCATCGACTCCCTTAGAGCCAAGAGCGAGGAAATGAAGCACGTACTCAAGATGGGGCGCACACAGCTCCAAGATGCCGTGCCCATGACGCTCGGGCAGACCTTCGGCGGTTTTGCCTCTATCCTAGAACACGAAGTACATCATCTAGACTACGCTGCCGAGCAATTCCTGACCGTCAATATGGGGGCTACCGCCATCGGGACGGGTATCTGCGCCGAGCCAGAGTACGCTGGCTACTGCATCGAGGCGATGCGCTCGATCACGGGCTGGGACGTTAAGCTAGCCGATGACCTAGTAGGGGCTACCAGTGATACCAGTGAGATGGTTGGCTACAGCTCGGCCATGAAGCGCCTCGCCGTCAAGGTGAATAAAATCTGCAACGATATACGTCTCATCTCTAGTGGCCCACGTTGTGGCCTTGGTGAAATCAGCATTCCTGCCAAGCAACCGGGCTCCTCTATCATGCCGGGTAAGGTTAATCCCGTAATCCCCGAAGTGATGAGCCAAGTGTGCTACAAGGTGATGGGCAACGACCTATGTGTAACCATGGCTGGCGATGCTGCTCAGATGGAGCTCAACGCTATGGAGCCCGTGATGGCACAGTGCTGCTTCGAGTCTGCCGAACTACTGATGAACGGCTTCGACA
The DNA here is from genome assembly GCA_030528445.1 of Porphyromonadaceae bacterium. GTDB lineage: Bacteria > Bacteroidota > Bacteroidia > Bacteroidales > Porphyromonadaceae > Porphyromonas. The sequence goes on from JAUMYV010000021.1 coordinate 17,201, forward strand.
CGCTCCGCATCCACTGTATCGACGGGATTGTGGCCAACGAGCAGATCTGCGCAGACTACATCAAGAGTAGCGTAGGTATCGTCACTGCACTCAATCCGATCATCGGGTACAAGAACTCCACCAAGATTGCCAAGGAAGCGATGGAGACGGGTCGTGGGGTCTATGACCTTGTGCTCGAGCATGGCATCCTGACCAAGGAGGAGCTAGATACCATTCTCTCGCCAGAGAATATGATCCGCCCAGTGCGTCTAGACATTCAGCCCAAGGGCTAACGACAACCTCCCCGTGCCTGTGGGAGGCCTCTTAAGTTTTTTTTCATATCATTGTGTTATGTGTGAGCCCTTCGTAGTGATACGAGGGGCTTTCTTCGTCTGTTACAGCCATTATCATAGGTGCGCATGATGTATTCACTTGGTTTCTTATTACCTTTGCAAGGTTTTAGATAAGAGTAAATAAACAATCATAATATATTGCAATGGCAAAAGAACTCAAAGAATTAACCCCTCGCAGTGCAGACTACTCGCAGTGGTATCAGGATCTTGTGCTCAAGGCAGACCTAGCCGAGAGCTCAGCAGTGCGTGGCTGTATGGTCATCAAGCCCTACGGCTATGCGATTTGGGAGAAGATGCAGCGTGTGCTGGACGATATGTTCAAGGAAACGGGTCACGTCAATGCCTACTTCCCGCTCTTCATCCCCAAGAGCTTCTTGAGCCGTGAGGCCGACCACGTAGAGGGCTTTGCCAAGGAGTGCGCCGTCGTAACGCATTACCGCCTCAAGACCAACCCCGAGGGCGGTGTAGTCGTAGACCCAGAGGCGCGCCTAGAGGAGGAGCTGATCGTTCGCCCTACGAGCGAAACAATCATCTGGAACACTTACAAAAACTGGATTCAGAGCTACCGCGACCTGCCCATCCTCTGCAACCAGTGGGCTAATGTGGTGCGCTGGGAGATGCGTACGCGCCTATTCCTACGTACGGCAGAGTTCCTCTGGCAGGAGGGGCACACCGCTCACGCCACTCGTGAGGAAGCCGAAGAGGAAGCCGTGCGTATGCTACACGTCTATGAGCGATTTGCTCGAGACTATATGGCCATGCCCGTGGTTACTGGCGTTAAGAGTGCCAACGAACGCTTCGCTGGAGCAGTAGATACCTACACGATCGAGGCATTGATGCAGGACGGCAAAGCACTGCAGAGCGGTACCTCGCACTTCCTTGGGCAGAACTTCGCCAAAGCATTCGATGTAACCTTCGCCAGCAAGGAGGGCAATCAGGAGTATGTATGGGCCACTTCGTGGGGCGTATCTACTCGCCTTATGGGAGCGCTCATCATGTCTCACTCGGATGACAACGGCCTCGTGCTACCGCCTAAGCTCGCTCCATATCAAGTAGTCATCGTACCTATCTACAAGGGCGAGGAGCAGCTCGCCACTATTTCGGCACGCGTCGAGGAGATTGTCGCAGGGCTCAAGGCTCGTGGCATCAGCGTTAAGTACGACGATAGCGACAACAGGAAGCCCGGATGGAAGTTCGCCGAATACGAACTCAAGGGAGTGCCCGTTCGTCTAGCCCTCGGTGCTAGAGACCTAGAGCAGGGGACGATCGAGGTGGCTCGACGCGATACGCTGACGAAGGAGACGATCGCCCTAGATGGCGTAGTAGAGCATGTGGCTAACCTGCTGGATAAGATTCAGGCCAATATCTATCAGAAGGCACTCGACTACCGCACGACGCACACGATCACGGTAGATAGCTACGAAGAGTTTAAGGAAAAGATCGAGCTTGGAGGCTTCATCTTGGCGCACTGGGACGGTACGTCCGAGACCGAAGAGCGCATCAAGGCAGAGACTAAGGCTACAATCCGCTGCATCCCTCTAGAGGGCGACAAGACCCCAGGGGTATGTATGGTAACGGGCAAGCCTAGCGCACAGCGCGTGCTCTTCGCCAGAGCATACTAAGCGAGTCAACGTACAAATGACAAGGGGAGCAGAACCGCGGTTCTGCTCCCCTTGTCATTTGATATCGCTATGAGTTGAGCGACGGGCTAGCTTTGGCTTAGTTGCCGTAGAGTTTAGCCTTGAGCTCGGCTACTAGCGGATCGCTGATGTAGTCATCGTAGTCCATAATCTTGTCGATGATGCCATTGGGCGTGAGCTCGATGATGCGGTTAGCCACCGTCTGGATGAACTCGTGGTCATGGCTCGAGAAGAGCACATTGCCCTTGTAGGTCTTGAGCGTGTTATTGAACGCTTGGATCGACTCGAGGTCTAGGTGGTTCGTTGGGCTATCGAGCACGAGCGTATTGGCATTCTTCATCATCATGCGGGAGATCATACAGCGCATCTTCTCGCCCCCAGAGAGGACGCTTGCGCTCTTGAGAATCTCTTCTCCCGAGAAAAGCATACGCCCGAGGAAGCCTTTGAGGTAAACCTCGTTGGTATCGGCTGCGAACTGCGAGAGCCACTCCACTAGATTCATATCCGTATTGAAGAACGCTGTGTTGTCTAGTGGTAGATAAGCCTCCGTGATGGTCTGCCCCCATTCGTAAGTACCAGCATCGGCCTTCTCTTCGCCATTGATGATCTGGAAGAGTGCCGTCATGGCACGAGGATCGCGACCGATGAAGACGATCTTGTCGCCCTTCTCTACGTTGAAGTTCACATCCCTGAAGAGGAGCGTGCCATCGTCTGCATGCGCCGTCAGCCCCTTAACCTCCAAGATCTTGTTGCCAGGATCACGATCGGGGGTGAAGATAATCCCTGGATAGCGACGGCTACTAGCCTTGATCTCCTCGACGTTGAGCTTCTCGAGCATCTTCTTGCGGCTAGTGGTCTGCTTGCTCTTGGCCACGTTGGCAGAGAAGCGACGGATGAATTCCTCCAGTTCCTTGCGCTTTTCTTCGGCCTTCTTATTCTGCTGTTGCTGCTGGCGAAGAGCTAGCTGGCTAGACTCGTACCAGAAGCTATAGTTACCAGCGAATTGCTGTACGCGACCGAAGTCAATATCTACCGTGTGCGTACATACAGAGTCGAGGAAGTGACGGTCGTGGCTCACCACAAGCACTGTCTGCTCGCACTCGGAGAGATAATTCTCCAGCCAAGCTACGGTCTCCAGATCGAGGTCGTTGGTAGGCTCGTCGAGGAGCAGGTTGTCGGGCTTGCCGAATAGGGCACGCGCTAGGAGTACACGCACCTTCTCCTTACCGCTAAGCTCGCTCATGAGCTTGTAGTGCAGATCTTCCTTGATACCAAGGCCGCTTAGGAGCATCGCTGCATCGCTCTCGGCATTCCAGCCCTCCATCTCGGCGAACTTATCCTCTAGCTCAGCCACACGATTACCGTCCTCGTCGTTGAAGTCGGGCTTAGCGTACAGAGCATTCTTTTCCTCCATGATTGCCCATAGGACGGTGTGCCCCATCAGCACGGTATCGAGCACCGTATGTTCGTCGAATGCGAAGTGGTCTTGGCTCAAAACCGATAGACGCTCGCCCGGGCCTAGGCTGATAGAGCCTCTCGTTGGGTCGAGTGCACCGCTGATCGTACGTAGCAGAGTGGACTTACCTGCGCCATTGGCGCCTATGATGCCGTAGCAGTTGCCCGGCGTAAACTTAAGATTTACGTCTTGGAATAGGATACGCTTCCCAAACTGAACGCAAAGATCTGTAACTGTAATCATTCTTCTTTCGTGAAATTATTTGACTACAAAGGTACTACAAATTTCCCATGCCTCCCCGCCTGCCATCAGCGGCCGCAGAGCACCAGCAGTACGCTCACGTCGTGGGGCGAGATGCCGGGGATACGCGAGGCTTGACCGATGGTCTTGGGGCGAATGGTCTCGAGCTTCTGGCGTGCCTCTGTCGAGAGTGCCTGCACCTGGGCGTAGTTGAGGTGCTCGGGGATATGCACATACTCTAAGCGATTGAGCTTCTCCGCTGCTTCACGCTCGCGATCGATGTAGCCACTATACTTGATTAGGATTTCCGCTGCCTCCACAATCTCTGCCCTACGGCTCTCGGGGATCTGGCTGATGACACGGCGCAGAGCACTGATCTGTGGCATTAGACGCTCGAAGCTCAGCTGTGGCCTTAGGATGAGATCCACGAGCTTGCATCCCTGCTTGAGGGGGGTGATGTCGTTGGCCTCGAGGAACGGATTGATAGAGGCGGGCTTGATGGAGTAGTTGCGTGCGAAGTCGATGAGCTCGTCACGCCAATGCTTTTTCTCCTCAAGCAGGGCGATGCGCTCCGCAGTCGCTAGGCCAATCTCTGCCGCACGGGGCGTCAGACGCATATCGGCATCGTCCTGTCTGAGCAGAATGCGGTACTCCGCTCTGGAGGTAAACATCCGATAGGGTTCGTCCACGCCCTTGGTCACGAGGTCGTCGATCAGCACGCCGATGTACGCCTCGCTACGGCTAAGGGTAAAGGGCGAGAGCTGATGCACCTGCCTGTGGGCATTGATCCCAGCGATGAGCCCCTGACCCGCAGCCTCTTCGTAGCCTGTCGTACCATTGACCTGACCAGCTAAGAATAGCCCGGGGACGACTTTGCTCTCTAGGGTGTGATGCAGTTGCTTGGGGTCGAAAAAGTCGTACTCAATGGCATAGCCGGGGCGGTAGATCTTCACATCACGTAGCTCGGGGATCTGACGCAGTGCCTCGAGCTGCACGTCCAAGGGCAGCGATGATGAGAAGCCGTTGATGTAGAATTCGTTGGTGTTTTCGCCCTCTGGCTCTAGGAAGAGCTGATGACAATCCTTGTCGGCGAAGGTTACAATCTTCGTCTCGATGCTGGGGCAGTAGCGTGGCCCGATGCTCTGGATCTGCCCATTGTATAGAGGCGAGCGGTCTAGGGCTCGTCTAAGAACTTCGTGGCAAGCGGCATTGGTGTAGAGCGTGTAGCACGGACGCTGACGCAGAGAGCTACGTGCAGGCGTGTCCATGTAGGAGAACTTGTGATGGTCGTCCTCGCCGTCCTGCACCCCCATCTCCTCTATGCGGAAGCTCCGCCCGTCGATGCGTGGTGGCGTACCCGTCTTCATCCGGTCGACGCGCAGGCCTAGCCCTCTGAGCTGTTCGGTAATGCCGTGGCTAGCAGGCTCTGCGATACGTCCGCCCTCGATCTGATGCTCCCCGAAGTGCATCATGCCCCCGAGGAATGTGCCAGCCGTGAGGATGATGGCAGGCGCACGGAACTGCACTTGTAGGCCAGTCTCCACACCTACAGCGCGCCCGTCCTCGATGATGAGGCGACGCACGCTATCCTGCCAGATATCCAAGTTGGGCTCTGCGTCTAGCTCCTCGCGCCAAGCCTCCATGAAGCGCATACGGTCGCTCTGGGCGCGTGGGCTCCACATCGCGGGACCCTTGCTTCGGTTGAGCATACGAAACTGAATGGCCGTCTTGTCGGTAATCAGCCCCATCCGCCCGCCCAGGGCATCGATCTCACGAACGATCTGCCCCTTGGCGATCCCACCTACGGCGGGGTTACAGCTCATTTGGGCTATTTTGTTCATATCTAGTGTGATCAGTAGGGTATGCGAACCTAGGCGTGCAGCCGCAGCGGCAGCCTCGCAGCCAGCATGCCCGGCCCCGATCACAATTATATCGTAACTCTGCATCATATTCAGTGTAACATCTTTTTCTCCTGCAAAGTTAACTCCTTGCCTCAAAAACATAAAGAGCCCCACGTGGTCACCCTCTGCCAATCGTAAAGGCACGTGAAGTCTTAGCCCCCGAGATTTATATTTTAGACCATTTTTCAGAATGTTGATAAGAGAAATGCTTTGCGGAGAGGTAAAAAATGACAGACCGCATATTTGCCCCCTAGGAGGCTCTAGGTTGAGTTTAGCCTCGTTTTGGCACTTAGACCCAGCCGAATCAAAATAACCGCTTAAAACGCCTGTTTTGTATTAGATTAATATACAATTAAATAGAATTGGATTTACTCCGATTGGATCTAAGCGGAGCACAGATTTCGGAATTTCTCTGCACTAATCTTTTCGGATGTGTGCACACATCGGGGCGAATTAGTCCTACAATCCAGGAAGAACTCTGAGAGATTTTGCTGCGAAGTCGAATCAATCGCCCTCAATCCCCTCATCATTCGCCCCAATTTCAGCTCAATTCATTTACACCTTTTAACCAAAAACGCGAAAAATCGATTTCGATAATCCTCGGATTTTCTGGCGATTGATTTCAGCTTGTAGCGACGCCGCGTGCTGCGTCGCCGCCCAACGGGCGGAACGAAAGGGCACGCAATACAGGGGCTGTGGCAAAATTCACTTTTGCTGCAGCTCCTTGTAGGTGTTTCAGAATGCGCAAAATTCAAGGCACTAAGACTGAGGCTAAAGGGAGCATACTAGAGTATGTGACCGAAGCCGAATGTCGCAAGTAACACAGCAGTTTGCGTATTATGACACACCGTCCATTTCGCCAATCCTATCGACTGTCTCTGTGTAGGCTCGGGATATCCCGTTTGTTGCAGAAGCTAAGGATTCCGTTGCTAAACAAGTGGGTTCCGCCACGAAGCGTACCCGCAGGTGGTAGGCGGTGAAGCTCTCGAGGAAGCGAGGTAGCCCCTCGAGGCCTGTCCTCGGCTTACTTTTGGAAGCGTCCATAGCCTACATTCGTCTTAGCCCCTAGCCCGAGGGCGAGGATGATCTCCTTGAATAGCTTGAGCTTATCCTTTGCCCCAAAGCCTGCACGATCTTGCAAAATAAATCTGAATAGATAGGTTACCCCAGGATTGACCCTAAGGAAGCGCACGGGATTAGGCTCCTTGAGGGGGCTCGGGTGATGCGTGATATAGTCTTCGCCGAAGAGCCCCTGCTCCGAAACCTCTATAGGAATGGCGTCGAGGAAGATATCCCGCTCGTAGATCGACTGCCCCTCGCCCTCGAAGACCTCCTTAATAAAGTTCTTGGTACTCCACCCTGACCAAGGCTTATCCGTATCTGCCCCCTTGAGGAACTCCCACTCCTTGATCGCAGACCTCAATGCTCCCTTGATTGACGAGCCGGGAATGACGGGTAGACCAGAGCTGTAGTCGAAGTACAGACCGAGCTGATAGAGTAGCGGTTCGTCCTTCTTCTTGCCTTGCTCCTGCCCCTCTTCCTTGGGTCTATTGACCTCGTGATGATAGCCGATGCCACAGAGTAGGCCTGGGTAGGTCGTTTGGAGCTCAAAGCCTTTGACGCTCTTTAGCGACTCTAGAAACGGGGGAACCTGCCTCACTTGACTTAGTGCATCTCCACCATGCCCGAACTTCTCTGGCACCTTGAGCTGCCCCTCGTTGTCGAGCCTTAGGCGATCGAAGTAGTCCCGATAGTACCATTTACCGTAGTTCATTCGTCACCTCCTTCCTCATTGTCCTTCTTATCCTTAATGACGAAGGTGCGTAGGGCGAGCTTGAGGGCGACGATGTACTTGAGGGTTTTCCCCTCCCAGTCCTTGATATTTGCTCTCTCTGCAATCCGCTCTAGGCTGCCGCCTTGCCCAGCGATGATCTCCTTGATGAGCGTCGTCGGGGCAAGCTCTCGCCAGTTGATCTCCTCTCGCTGCTCCTCGGGGAGGTGCATATAGTAGAGGGCTCTGAGCCAGAGGCGGGGTTCGCCCTCGGTGTTGTTGCCCTCCTTCTTGCTCTTGTTGTAGAAGATGAGTGTGGGGAGCAATCCCGACTGAATGATACTCGGCCCCATAGCGTTGATGTAGCCCTCGTTCACCTTGCTCACCTCTCCCTCGGTATTGGCGATGCCAATGGTCTCTATAGCCTTAATGGCTGTGGGGATGAGCTGTTGGATTTCTTGTTTGTTGATGATCATGGCTGCACCTCCTCTCTGCTCGCTTGGTTAGCATCAGACCCATCTATGAGGCACTCGACCTTGCAGAAGCCATAGCCGATAGAACCATTCGCCCCAATCTGCACGATCTTGCCGTGGAGGGCCTCGCAGAACTCCTTGTACTTTGTTGCTTCGTCCCCCTCGGGGTAGGTCACGAAGAAGACGAAGCACGAGGCAGCAGGGACAACCTCCTCGTACCAGAGGTTTTTGCTCTCGCCATTGTCGAGACAGTTGCGGGCGATGATGGGCAGGCTCTCGATAGCCTCCTCTAGCTCCTTTTCCTTCAGCTCATTGCTTATGGCGGTGTCCGCCTCTAGACGCTGCTTTAGCTGCTCAGAGGCTGTGCCCGAGAGCTGCTGGTAGAGCTCGTAGACCTCCTGCTGCCACTTGGTGTGCGCCCCTAGGGTGTAGCCTTGCGCACTATGGTCTCTCAGCGGATAGGCCACGAGGTTCGCTTGGAAGAAGCTGAAGTGGCCAATGCCATTCATCGGCTCATTGCCTCCTTTTGTGCCGAAGACGTGGTTGATCATCGGATTATTCTCGCCTAGCTGGGTGGTCATGAACTGCCTGAGTGCGCCCTTGAGGCTCGAGGCATAGATGCAAGGACGCCCCGAGGCGACATCTCGCTGTACGGTGTTGTCTACGGCTTGATAGCTTGCGCCTCCCACACCCACATGTAGGTTTGTGAGGCACTTGATGAGGTAAACTGCTGTTTTCATATAGTTGCTGTATTTGTTGCTTGAGTATTGGTAATGAGCTGGGTATAGTTATAGCCAATTTTATGGAAGGTGGAGGCGTGTACTTGTTTTTGGAATGCCTCCGCTTGGACTAGAGAGTCGAAGTAGAAGATCGATCCACGGGCATAGAGCTCCATCTCTTCGCTTACGCACATATTGCCTTGGGTACCGACCTTATCCTTGCTACGTGTACTATTTCTATTGTAATAGTGCTTTGTCTTCCTTACAGAGGTGATGACCCGTGCGAACTCTCGGATCTCAGTGAGGGAGAAGGCTGCCCCCTCGAGTGCCTTAGCTTTGATATGCGCATCCGAGAGGAGGAGTACAGCGTGGTAAGTTTCCTCGGAGGGGTAGAAGGCTTGGGGTATCCGCTGGGTGTAGCTTTGCTCATCGGCTGGAAGTTTGTCTACTGGGATGCACTCCATCACGAAGCTCTGCCGCTCGCCCCCGAAGTGCACGAGCTTGCGCAGGGGGAGTTTGCACGCCTCGCTCGCCTCAAAGTAGCAGGCAAAGCTATACTTGCGACTAAAGCGATAAAAGACTTGGTAGAAGAACGCATCCTCCCGCACACCGCCCTCGTAGTCCTTGGTAATACCGACACGGCAGTCCTCCTCGAAGAATTCATCCTCGGCGACGAGCTTGCCCTCTGAGCTTATCCACACCGAGCTAAGCCCATGCTTGGGCGAGTACAGCTCATCGGGCTGCTCTGCCTCTTGGAGCAGATGCGGCCTCCCTGGCTCCTTGACAAGCTCTAGCCGCCTGAGCTCCTCAGCTCGCCTCTGGTAGCGTAGCCCTGCCGGGAAGTAGGCAACCTCCCCTGCCTCCCCTTGCTCGATCAAGAAGACTGGCGAGAGCCCTTGGATCTGCCCGAAGTTATTATGCTCAGCACTAGCCGTCGTGGAGAAGCTCCTAAGACCAACCAATCTCTTTGCCTTGCGCCAACTGACGATCTTATTACCCTTGAAGACCTGATCGCCTGCGTGCTGGAGATATTGGTAGCGCAGTAGACCTAGTATCGTCGTCTGCTGAGGCAGGCGAGCCGAGCGCACGAAGTAATTGACGTTATCCGTCTCGAAGGTATTCTTTTGCCCAAAGAAGAACTTCTCCACGGGCGTTAGTTTCACTAAATATGTAGGCATAGCTATCTCTCCTCTGTATCTGTGATGAATTGGCAGTAACGCAGTAGACCATAGATGAGCTTCTTAAACTCCGAGATCTCCTCCGCTGTCCCGACCCCATGCTCTAGGCTAAACGCGTACATGAAGGCAAACACTTGGGTCAAGAAACCATCATAATCGCTGTGAATATCTTCGTCGAAGAAGTTCTCCCGAAGTGCTTGTAGTCGTTTCTTGCGTAGCTCCTGGTCCTGGATCTGTAGGATCGGCACGACTACCATGTCTAGCATCTCATCGAGCCAATAGATCAGCCCCTCAATCATGACCTCCTCATCCTTGCTTAGGCTGCGCATCAGCTCGAGAGTCTTGGCGTATAGTTTCGGGCTTTTCTCCTGCTCTCCCTGCTCTTCCTCCTGGACTGGAGCCGAGTGGGTACTCTCCTTGCAGGGCAGGGTAAACTCGATCGTACGCCCGCTGTGCTTGCGGATCGAGACGGCTACTCGATCTCGCCCACTGCTCTTGGCCTGCCCGAGTAGCTGATTAGCCACCTCGATGGCCTCGGACATAGGGCTCTTGTAGTAGAAGATGCTCACGCCGTAGGAGAGGCTTAGCCCCTCTGCCCCCTCGACTGCTGCCTTAAACCGCCCGAAGCACGCCTCTACCGACGAGATAACACTGAAGATGTCTTCGTCGCGCTCGGGGCTGTAGATTGGCACGAAGAAGAAAAGGTCGTCTCCGCCGATATAGACGGGCACGGTACGGGGCGAAGCAATATCACCAGCTACCTGCACCGAGAAGTCGAAGAAAGCTTGGGAGAATGCCTGCATCTCCTTGTCCCCCAGCTCTGCGATGAACTTGCCGAAGCTATCGCCATCGGCCTTGACTACGGCAAGGTACTTGTAGCAGTTGCGGTAGCTCTTTTGTAGCACCTCGTTCTTGCGCACCTCAGCGTAGTCGATCGAGCCCTCCTCATCCGAGCAGGTCTTGATCTGAGCATCGTCCAGCCAGCCAGAGACCGCAATACGAGAGGTGGTAACGAAAGGAGTACCTTTGCCAATCTCCTGCTCGATAAAGCTATTGTTCTGAGCGAGAAAGGGGGTGAGGTAGTCGTTCGTGGAGCTAGTTGCCCTCTGCCGTAGCTCTAGGGTATCGAGATATTGGTTGAGCTTGCTGATGATACCCTTCTCCTTATTGCTCTCGATCGTAACCGAAGCAATCATGATGTAGTCCTCGAGATACAGCCTTAGCTCCTCGAGACTAGGAATATCATCGGTCGCCGCATCGGGGTTATTCTTCCAGAAACTATCGTGCAGCTTAAAAGCGAGGAGGTCGAGCGTATCGCTTTTCATGTCCTCTAGGATCTGATCGCTTAGCCCTTCGCCTCGAATAAAGGCTCTGTCGGGGAATAGCCCCACGCCCGAGGGTAATGCCTCGCTAGAGGTAGAGTCGTATGCAGGCGAGAAGATTTCCAACCCTTCAATCTTGCTGATACGAGATAATAGCTCTCGCATAATCCAAGAGAACATGTAGCTGGCACTCCAATAGGCCTTAACCTTGCGTGCCTTGCCGAGAGTCTTGCCGATCGGCCCTATCGTGATAGCGGTGTAGACTTTTCCTTTTCTATTGCATCCTTCCATTTTTGTTCGTGTTTGGCTAGTTGTTTGTAAATATCAAGAAGCAGATCTCTGATTCTTTTCCCCTCCTTATTACCATTATCACAGATGAGTTCGTTTTGCAACTTCGTGTGATAATCTTGAAAATTGATGACATCTACAATCGATCCAATCTTTGGGAAGGTAAGTGGCAAAGAGTTGTCATTATCAAGTGTGCCCTGGGAGATATTGTTAGAGGGGTCTTTGGTATGTTGAGGAGTAATTTCTTGATCATTACGAATTGCTTTAACCTTAACTATCGTTTCGTTGGCTACGAGCTCCGATAACCCCACCTCCTCCTCAAATACCCCGATGTATATTCTATAGGTCTTTTTACGTTGATCCTCCGACACGAGAATTGGCTTAAACTGAAGGGGGGACTTCATACGATCAACTTTCCTTCGATTATTTCCCTCGCCAAAGAAACATGACTTTTTAATCTCCACATCTCGATAATGCTTTCCCCAGCTTTCATTGGTAGAGAGCCCAAACATATCTCTATAGTCAATCTGCTTATCCTCTAGTGGTTCTTCTCTAGGTGGTTTTTCCTTAGGTTTTTTCCCCTTATTAAGCTTCTTCAACTTTAGATCAAAAGCATGCTTAATACTACGCTTATCCCACCAAGTATTTCGTATCTCGTCGGTGGCGTAATAGAAAATCATCGGTTTCATATACAACACAGATTGACCTCCTCTTCGACATTCATTCAACCCACTTCGGAGAGTTCTGTAGAAGTAATTGATTTTTGAGAAAACCTTTTTCTGAGCATCGTAAAGCTCTTTATTTCGTTTTTCCTCATCTGATTCTTTACTATCCTCATCTCTATAGGGCCATATTTGGATCTTAAAACTTAAATAACTATAGCAGTTATCTCCTCGTTTGAGTAGACCATTCTCTTTCACTGTAAACGATCCATAGCCTTTACTCTGGCGTGACCCAAAGTTGTGGAGCATAAAGAAATTACAAATAGCCTCATGTCCATCGTCACTGTTGAGCCAGTCTGCGAGTTTAGGCTTTTCTTGACACTTCTTATTTTGACGACCAACAAGTATCGTCATCGTAACTCCTCCACGAGCAAAAACTAGATTTTTAGGCTTGCCATCTCCTATGTTTCCGAAGTACATAGGTGCGTTCTTCCTATCGGCTGGCCAAGTAATGACATCCCTCGCCTCAAAGGATAGCTTATAGTTGAGAGAAACGCGCTTCTCCTGAGCATCACTTTCTCCGTGAATAGACTTGTCGCACTCAGAGATATGCTGAGCATGATGTTTGAGCAAAAACTTGTCGAGCTTGGGTTTGACTTCTGAGGCACGGAGGGTCGCCCCTTGGTAGTCCGCTTGGAAGTGGATGATGGGGGTGTGCTGGACGAGTTCGAATGATAATCGGTACATAGTTGGAGCTTATTGGTAAATACTTCTCTTGATAATTGCTTGAGCCTAGCTAGTGGGTGTCTTCCGCTTCTGCTTGGTTTGAGTGCTAAGATAGTGAATTTCTACTCATTGAGATCTTTTTGTAATTTGAAAGCACCCAAAAGGGGTGCAGAAAGACCTCGGTGAAACAATGCCAATTATACAAAGGGCTCTAAGAAGAATCGAGGACAGCAGAATTTTTAATGCATCAACTCTAGCGATTGTTTGGAGATTTGGAAAATAGTATTACCTTTGCAGTGTCTTAAAGACAACAGGGCCTATAGCTCAGCTGGTTTAGAGC
>JAUMYV010000128.1 GCA_030528445.1 Porphyromonadaceae bacterium
AAAACGTATACGTTTTGATGAGCTAACGTATACGTTTTGCTATCCTAGGGTTTAGGCTACTTGATAGCATAGGCTTTTCATGCTATCCTATACGAGCTATTAGGCAACTGAATTGAGTTTGACCAGTGTTATTCAGTGACACACTGCCCTCTGTCTTTCTTGTTTGTTGAATGATTGCTTCCTTGTTTATGGAACATCCACATATCTCAGCGAATTTGCACTATCATAATTTTGTCGCGGTAGCCCCCTTTTGTTATCTGCGCTTAGTTTATTAAATTATTTACCTAGTATTAGGTATTTAGTAGGTATCCATTTGTTTTTCTGATTAACAGCATTTACCTTTGTTTCATTCATCAAAACATTTATATATGAAGAATCTAAATTACTGTGTAGCCCTCGTTCTATCCTTATGCCTCCTGTTGCCAGGGGTAGAAGCATTTGCCCATCCTGGGCATGGGGCTAATGTCGTGGGAACGGTAGTTAATGCCAAGACTAAGGAGGCTCTGCCGTTTGCAGAAGTCGTTATTAAAGGCACGACCAAGGGGACTACGACCGATGCCTCTGGTTCATTCCAAATCAAAGATCTTCCTGCAGGGGCTTATGTGCTTGAGGCAAGGCTAGTCGGCTATGGCTCGGTTAAGGAGCGCATCGTGCTCAAAGAGGGGCAGACTCGTCACATTGACTTCTACATGCTAGAGCAGAGCATTGATTTGGATGGTGTCGTTGTATCTGCAAATAGACAAACTACGCTACGGAAAATGGCGCCAAGTCTAGTGACCGTACTCTCGGGTGATGTGTTTGTCAAGACAAACTCCGACAATCTGAGCCAGGGGCTTCGCTTTCAGCCAGGTCTACGAGTGGAGGACAACTGCCAGAACTGTGGATTCAATCAAGTGCGTATCAATGGACTGCAAGGAGCCTACTCGCAAGTGCTGATCGACAGTCGTCCCATTTTTAGCCCTCTGGCTGCTGTTTATGGACTGGAGCAAATCCCCGCATCCATGGTAGAACGCGTAGAGGTGATCAGAGGTGGAGGCTCTGCGCTCTTCGGCTCAAATGCCGTAGGTGGCGTGATCAACGTAATCACACGCGAACCGCTACGCAACTCTGCAAGCCTATCCCATAGCTATATGGCCATCGGCAATCAAGAGGGGAGTCTGTCTTCGATTCAGTCTACAACTAGCTTCAATGGCTCGCTCGTCACAGACGATAGAGATGCGGCTGTAATGATTTTTGGTCAGCATAGTGATCGTCCAGGACACGACTACAATGGCGACGCCTTCAGCGAATTGCCAGAACTCAAAAACCGTTCGCTCGGCTTCCGTACCTACTACAAGACAGGACTATATGGCAAGCTGACGGCCGAATATCGCTCGATGCAGGAGTATCGTAGAGGAGGCGATAGACTAGACGAAGCTCCTTTTCATGCCAACATCGCAGAGTACCTGCAGCACTACATCAATGGTGGTAGCCTACGCTTCGATCAAGGTAGTGCCAGTGGTCGTCATTCGATGAGCCTCTATGCCTCGGCTCAAGAAGTTCTTCGCAAAAGCTACTATGGTGGTGGCGACAGACCCGATGAATTGATTAAGCGTATTAAGGATCCTAACGATAAAAATGCCGAAGAAGAGGTGCTTAAATCTCTTACGGCCTACGGAGTATCCAAAGGACTGGATGCACAAGTTGGGGGGCTTTATATTCATAAATTCCCCGTAGGTCTGGATCTTACAGCTGGTCTAGAGGGAACTTTTAGCAAACTCAATGACAAGAGCGGTTTCCGTCCTGCCAATATCGATCAGAATGTGCAGACTTGGTCGCAGTTTGATCAGCTAGAGTACAAGAGCGATAAGTGGAACTTCCTTGTAGGTGGCCGATTTGATTATGTTCGTCTGACGCAGAATGGAAAGAAGACCATCGAGCCTTTGCTGATTTTCAGTCCACGAGCCAATGTACGCTTCAATCCGATTAAGGATTTTAGTCTTCGTCTCTCCTATAGCGAAGGCTTCAGAGCTCCACAGTTCTTCGACGAAGAGATGCACGTAGAGCTAGCTGGTGGCGAACCTGTAGCGCGTGTACTATCCGAGAACCTCAAGGAAGAGCGTTCTCGTAGCTTCAGCGCTTCTGTAGACTGGTATGGCTCACTTGGTGGAGCTTGGCAGTACAACTTGATGGTAGAAGGCTTCGCAACCTTCCTGCGCAATCAGTTCGTAGATTCGCCTATCCAAGAAGAAAAAGATGGCATCAAGCAGCGTATCATCGTCAATAGTACCTCTGGAGTAGCCAAGGTATACGGAGCCAATATAGAGGGTAAGATTGCTCACGGACGCCTCTGGGAGCTACAGGCTGGTCTCACGCTACAGCGTAGTCGATATGGTGAGACGAAAACGCTCATTGACGAAGATAAAGATAAGGGGCAAGCTGAAATCTCTACAGACGACTACGAGCGCACTCCCAATGTCTATGGTTACTTTACCTCAACGATTCGTCCCCTCAAGCGTTTGAGCTTTATTCTCTCGGGAACTTATACTGGTAGCATGCTTGTACCTCACGAGGCTTACGAAGGGATGCCCGAGGAGGCTAAACCAGATGCGATGGGGCACTTTAGCCTAGTCAAAGATGGTGTGCAGTATAGCGGTGTTGCCCAGGGGCATGCTTACCTTGCCAAGTCTAAGCCATTCTTCGATCTAGACCTGAAGCTCAACTATGAGCTACCACTAAGCTCAACAGTTACGCTCGATCTTAGTGCAGGGGTTCAGAATATCTTCGACGCTTATCAGCAGGATGCCGATAAGGGGCCAGGGCGAGCCTCAACCTAT
The DNA here is from genome assembly GCA_030528445.1 of Porphyromonadaceae bacterium. Lineage (GTDB taxonomy): Bacteria > Bacteroidota > Bacteroidia > Bacteroidales > Porphyromonadaceae > Porphyromonas. Next base: position 2,817 of record JAUMYV010000128.1, read on the forward strand.
GTGTACGGCCCCATGCTACCACGCAGAGTATACGCGTCTGTAGCCTTCCGATTGTAAATAATGAGATTTTTCTAAAAAATAGTAACTAAACTTTGAAAAGATGCTATATAACATATTTGTTTGCTTGCAGGAATAAACTAGAAGTTTGACCTTTGCAATCGAATACATATCATCTTTTTCGTCTTAGTTATTGATTTTACACTTTAGAAAGGGAGGACCTTGGGGAAAGGCTCTCCCTTTTGCTATTCAGCACCTGTGTGAATTTTTAGGCCTCGATACATTTGCTCCAATGGAGTAGGCAAATTCATCTCTAAAC
>JAUMYV010000022.1 GCA_030528445.1 Porphyromonadaceae bacterium
TTTCGTCTAACGCCATTTTCCGAAAGGGGGAAAGCATCGTACTGCACCCTATACTAGGTGCGAATGCACCCAATAATAGGTGCTTTTGCTCCCAGTATAGAGTGCTTTTATATCCAGTATGGGGTGCTTCAATAAGGTTTTAACCTTTCGAGAAATCTAGAACCAAAACAAAGAAAAAGGGCTGTGGACAAATTAGTTTTTGCCACAGCCCCTTCCTATTACAGCCTATCTCTAAGGCCTAAGCCTTCTCAATCAGCAAGCCGAAGTTGTAGGCATCAAGTAGCTTCTTGAGTTCTTGCACTTGCCCCAGGAGCACCTTGCCCGAGTCTGTATCGCGCACAAGCACACGATGAGAGCTCATCTCTCTCACCACCGATACGCTCTCAATATCCTCCATCTTCTCGATGGCATCCTTCGTACTGCTGAATGGCTCGTGCTTGACGAGGTGTAGACCCTGTGAGTTGAAGATAAGTGTATAGCCAGCAATCCCCGTGCTGGACTGATAGGCGCGACTAAAGCCACCATCGATGAGCATCAGCTTGCCACCAGACTGAACGGGGACTTCGCCCTTAACAGCCTTCACGGGTACGTGTCCGTTGATGATGTGGGTGTCTGACCCCTCCAAGCCGAACTCTGCAAGGATAGCTTCGCAGACTTCCTTCTCCGTACGATAGACATAGTAGTAGCCCTTGTGCTCCTTATGGGTTTCCTTGTCGGCAATGAAATAGCGCTCTAGAGTCGTCATCGCAGACTTGTCGAAGAGAGGTGAGTCTGGACCACACCACAGATACCACATGAAGTCCTTGGCATCCTCGTGCTCGGGTGCTGCGCTCGAGCTAGGACGAGCGAAGCGAGCATATTCGTCCACACGATCCATTAGGGCGCGACCAGAGTACATCTTGCCGCCTACGTTTACCTTCTTGAATCCCTTATTCTTCGTCATCGGGATAGATGCGTGGAAGAGCAAATTATGGTTGAAGGCTAGATACATACCACCCTTCTTGTACATGAAGCGAATGTGGGCACGTAGCTTCTCACTGTGCTGGAAGGAATACATCAGACGCTGCACCACCTCAGCCTCACCCTCTGTGAGCTTATAAGGATCGGCAGGGTCTATTGTTGGGAAGTTGCTATCCAGAAGCGGATAGGTTTTGCCGTCTAGTAGGGTGATCGTACCTGCTTCCTTGTCGATTAGGTGCAGTAGATTGCGCCCCTCCATGTGATACTCGGGGTGACGTGCTATGATGTCGGCCTCTAGCTTGAACTGAATGATGGCAATCGCCTTGTGCATCTGGCTGATGAGGTACAACCCCTTGTCGTCGAAGGTTTCGCCAGAATCACCTGACTTAGGTTTGAATCTCTCACAAGGGTCGCCTGCATAGGTCTCCATAGCGAAGCGTGCAAGGGGCAGCAGATTGATGCCATAGCCGCTCTCTAGCGTGTTGAGATTGGCGTAGCGCAGGGCGATACGCACCACATTGGCCATACTGGCCGAGTTGCCAACGCACGCACCCATCCAGAGAATATCGTGGTTGCCCCACTGGATATCTACGTTGTGGTAGGTCAGCAATCGATCCATGATGATATGTGCACCAGGACCACGGTCGTAGATGTCGCCCACGATGTGTAGATGGTCGATGGCCAGACGCTGTATTGTCTCCGAGAGAGCTATGATAAAGTCATCAGCCTGCCCTGTATCGACAATCGACTTAATGATTGCATCAAGGTAGGCTGACTTATTAGGATTGACACTATCCTCGTGTAGGAGTTCCTGTAGGATATAGCTGTACTGAGGGGGGAGAGCTTTCTGTACTTTGGAGCGCGTGTATTTTTCACTGACCCTCTGACAGATTTTGATCAGTCGGTTGAGGGCTACTTCGTACCATTCGCTCATACTAGGCTCGCTCTGATGAATGCGCTCTAGGCTCTCCTTGGGGTAATAAATCAGCGTACATAGCGCGCGTCTCTCTTGCTCACGGATGTGTCCGCCAAAGAGCTCATTGACTTTGCGACGAATAGTGCCGGAGGCATTTTTGAGTACGTGAATGAATGCTTCGTACTCGCCGTGTATATCAGCCAAGAAGTGTTCGGTTCCTTTAGGCAAATTAAGGATAGCCTGTAGGTTCATGATCTCACTGGCAGCACTCGCCGCGCTGGGGAATTGCTTGGAGAGCAATCTCAGATACCTCAGATCTTTCTCGATATGTTCCATAAAAGTTTGCTTGAATTATAATCGTTCTACTTGCTTGACGCCTACCGCGCCTCTAATTTTCTTGATCAAATTGCTGATGCCATCGCGCCCCTCTACATAGAGGACGAAAGATCCTCTGAAGAGCCCATCGGCAGAGTCTATCGAGTAGCTACGCAGCTTGACGCGGCTCTCCTTCTTGATCAGAGAGACCACATTGGTCACGACGGCAATATCGTCCCGGCCGACAATCTCGATGTTGTACACCTCAGCCTGACCATCGCCACCGCTCCAGCGTGCACAGAGGATGCGATGCCCCGTGCGCTCAATCATATCGGGAGCGTTGGGGCAGTCCGTTCGGTGAATTTTAATACCTCTTGAACTGACGAAACCAAATATAGGGTCTCCATACACGGGCTGACAGCACTTAGCGAAGCTATACTCCACACCGGATAACCCCTGATCAATCACTAAAACATCATCTGCTTTGCCCGAAGATTTCTGACCCACTTGATCATCCTCGGCCAGGGCTGTGAAGTTCTGTGCGCTGATGGCCTGCCCAAGAGGTATACCCTCGCGCTGAGCTTGCTCAGTAGCTTTGAGCTCTTGCTCATAATAGTCGAGGAAGGCTTGTGCATCGAGGCGATCGAGCGTGATGTCGCGATAAAAATCGTTAAGCGCCTTGTAGCCTCTCTTGACGGTAAGGCGGATGAAGAGGGCTTCGTTCCATGGTAGCTTTCTATTCTTGATACGCCTCTGAATCATCTCCTTGGCGACATCAAGCCCTGCCTCTTCCTCAGATCGGAGGATCTGACGAATGCGGTTACGCGCCCTCTGACTAACTACAATGGAAAGCCAGTCTCGCTTAGGGCTCTGCTGTGGGCTAGTAATTACCTCTACGGCATCGCCGTTGCGTAGCTGATGTTTGATTGATACATTCTTGCCATTGACTTTTCCCGATATGGTCGAGGCTCCGACTTTGCTATGAATGGCGAAAGCAAAGTCTAGCACAGTAGCCCCTTTGGGGAGCTTGAGTACCTCGCCCTTGGGCGTGAAAACATAAATCTCCTGAGCCTTGAGCGTCATCATAGACGACTCAAGAATCGCTCGCTTGTCATCGGTCTCATCATGCTCGCGTACCGCCTCTAGCGTTTCGCGCACCGATGCGAGGAATTCGTCTAGTCCGCCCTCGCTCTTGATGCCCTTGTAGCGCCAATGCGCCGCCACACCCTGCTCGGCGATGGCATCCATACGCTTGGTTCGGATCTGCACCTCGACCCATTTATTGTCTGGTCCCATGACCGTAGTGTGCAAGCTCTCGTATCCGTTGCTCTTGGGTATGGAGATCCAGTCTTTCAGGCGCTCGGGATTGGGGCGGTAGAGATCTGTCACGATCGAATAAACCTGCCAACATACCTGTCGCTCCCTCTGCTCTGGGACATCTAGGATGATGCGAATGGCGAATAGGTCGTAGATATCCTCGAAGTTTTGTTTGCGGAGCTTATTGTGGATAGAGCTGATGCTCTTGACACGCCCCTTCATCTCGTAGGCGACATCTAGCGCCTCGTCAAGCCGACTCTTGAGTGGATCTACGAAGCTACTGATATAGGCATCACGCGCGGCTTTGGTCTCGCCGAGCTTGCGCTTGATGAAGTCGAAAGTCTTGGGGTCTCTATACTTGAGGCATAGATCCTCCATCTCACCCTTGATGGTGTAGAGGCCTAGTCGGTGGGCAATGGGTGAATAGAGGAAAGAAATCTCCACAGCTAGAGAGACCCTATCCTCCTCCCGATAGAGCCACTTGGCGTGGCGCAGGCGGTAGAGCCTATCGGCGATGATGAGGAGCACCACTCTGATGTCCTCTGCCATAGAGAGTAGCAGGTTGTGGAAGTTCTCACTACTGATGGACTCTCGCCTAAGGTATAGCTCCGACGCACGCGAAAGTAGCTGCAGCAGGCGCAGAGGCTGGGAGCCAAAAGCCTGCCCAAACTGGCGCTCGTCTACATGTCCCTCGACGACAGGGCGGAAGAAAAGTAGCGCCACCAGAGAGTCTGCATCTAGATGGAGCTCGCGTCCTGCAATGGTAGCAACCTCTAGCAGGAGCTGTAGGGCAGATATATGCTCGCCAATCGTCGTACCACGAGCATGCTGTATGCCACCAATGGTATAGGCCTGCTTGAGCCAACGATACCCTTGGCGTAGTGCCTCCCTATGGGTATAGGTGCGCAACACACCCACGAGATAGCGCATACTATGATAGATGCGCGCTGTACTATCTATTTTCTTTTCCTTCATCTCCACATCCTTCTACACAATAGCCTAAGGATAAAACAAGGCTGAAACAAATTTCGGAGAAATCTATGAGATATGCAACCAGATAAAAAGAGAGCGAACTCCAAATCCTGTAGATCTAACACAGGATCTAGAGCACACTCTCTATAAATCTATATCGTCTAGATAGATGCGCTACTTAATGACGCCTAGCTGGCGACCAACTTTGATGAAGGCGGCAATCGCATGATCTAGGTGCTTGCGATCGTGTGCAGCCGAGAGCTGAACTCGGATGCGTGCCTCGCCCTTGGGGACTACTGGGTAGTAGAAGCCCGTTACATAGATACCCTCGTCAAGCAGTCGTGCTGCGTACTCTTGGCTTAGCTTGGCATCGTAGAGCATCACTGCACAAATAGCACTCTGGGTGGGCTTGATGTCGAAGCCTGCCTCTAGCATCTTGTCGCGGAAATAGTTGACGTTGTCCATCAGCTTGGTGTGTAGCTCGTCGCTCTCCTTGAGCATACGGAAGACCTCTAGCCCAGCACCGACTACTGCGGGTGGAATTGAGTTGGAGAATAGGTAAGGACGCGAACGCTGACGGAGCATATCGATAATCTCCTTGGGGCCTGTCGTGAAGCCTCCGATACCACCACCGAAGGCTTTGCCTAGTGTGCCCGTATGAATGTCGATACGGCCGTAGCAGTCGAACTGCTCGGCCACACCATGCCCCGTGGGACCAACCACACCAGCCGAATGGCATTCGTCCACCATAACCAAGGCATCGTATTTGTCGGCAAGGTCGCAAATCTTATCCATAGGTGCTACGTTACCGTCCATAGAGAAGACACCATCGGTCACGATGATGCGGAAACGAGCCGACTGCGCCTCCTGCAGCACGCGCTCTAGATCTGCCATATCGGCATTGGCATAGCGGTAGCGCTGAGCCTTACACAGACGCACACCATCAATAATCGAGGCATGGTTAAGGGCATCGCTGATAATGGCATCTTCTGGACCAAAGAGTGGTTCGAAGACACCACCATTGGCATCGAAGCAAGCCGCATAGAGGATAGTATCCTCCGTCTTGAAGTACTCGGAGATTGCACGCTCTAGTTCCTTGTGGATATCCTGCGTACCGCAGATGAAGCGCACCGAGCTCATACCGAAGCCATGGCTGTCCATCGCTGCCTTGGCTGCTGCCACGAGGCGTGGGTGATCGGATAGACCGAGGTAGTTATTGGCACAGAAGTTCACGACCTCTTGCCCTGCCCCTACCTTGATGTCTGCACTCTGTGGCGTGATGATGATGCGTTCCTTCTTGTACAATCCAGCCTCCTCAATAGCCTTGAGCTCGTCCTGGAGGTACTTCTTCATTCCTTGAAACATAATGATCGGTATTAAATATGACTAAATGAAGAAAGCCCCAAACGAAGTACTTACACTTGCGTTTGAGGCTTGCTTGGTTATTTCATTTATTCTTCTGTAGTGGTGGTAGCTTCTGGCTCCTCTTCGAAACTAGTGAAGCCTGCTGCAACTAGCACATTGTACCAAGTGAAGAGCTTCTTGATGTCGGAGGGATAGACGCGATCGCGATCGAAGTTCTCGACAATCTGGCCAAATAGCTCGGCTAGAGCTTCGTTGCTCTTGAGAGCAGCCATATCTATAGCCTTACCCTGCTGATGTGCATAGAGTTTGGTGAGTACCTCAGAGAGCGCAATGTCTTCATCCTGGGTAAACATCGTAATGTCTCCGAGCGAGACCACACGGTCTTTGGCATGAACTGGAGAGCGCCGTCCGTCTATAAGAGACTCTACAATCAGCGTATTCTTACCTTGGCTAAGTAGGCGAAAGAGACCAGACTTACCAGAGACAGAGAGAATAGTTTTCAGCATTTCTATTTCTATATTTTTGATAACGTATCGCAAATATAGGCTATTTTCTGCAATCCAAATCGCCCCAAGAAGACAAAATGCCTTAGCTAGAAGCGGAAGTCTCGCTTGCCCTTTTTGATCTCCTCAATGTTGCTCAAGGTTCGCTGGCGGATGCGCTCGCTGGGGATATAGCGCATCTCCTGCTCAATCAGTTTGGGTGCGTGCTGGCAAGTCTCATCGCTGGCATAGTCCTCGAGGTACTCGTGTAGGGTCATCAGAGCATTAGCCGCACAGATGTTGGCGATCTGTCCACTCTTGGCCAGAGCCATAAATCTATCACCCGTTCGTCCTTCTCGGTAGCAGGCAGTGCAGAAACTAGGGATATAGCCTAGAGCCATAAGCCATGAGACAATTTGGTCGAGCGTACGCGTGTCGCTTAGCTCAAACTGCGCCGAGCTCTTGTCTGGCTCCTCGTGCTGGGTATAGCCACCGACACTCGTACGTGACCCACCGCTGATCTGCGACACACCTAGCTCCAGTACGCGCTCACGCGACTTCTGGCTCTCACGGGTGGAGACAATCATCCCCGCATAGGGAAGGGCAATGCGTAGGACAGCCACAATGTGGGCAAACGTATCATCATCTATGGCATTGGTAAATTGATCGGCATCTACCCCATCGGCAGGGCATATCCGAGGGACGCTGACCGTATGGGGACCAACGCCGAACCTAGCCTCTAGATGCTCGGCATGCATCAACATACCAACGAAATCGTACTTATAGGTATTGAGACCGAATAGCACACCTAGGCCGACGTCGTCTATACCTCCCTCCATCGCGCGATCCATTGCCTCGGTATGGTAGGCATAATCGCTCTTGGGACCCGTTGGGTGTAACGCCTCATAGCTAGGGCGATGATAGGTCTCTTGGAAGAGGATATATGTACCGATACCAGCCTCGTGCAGTTTGCGGTAATTCTCGACCGTAGTAGCGGCGATATTGACGTTCACTCGTCGAATAGCTCCATTCTTGTGCTTGATGCTATAGATCGTGCGGATAGATTCTAGGATGTAGTCGATGGAATTCATCGTAGGGTGTTCGCCTGCCTCGAGGGCCAAACGTTTGTGCCCCATATCTTGTAGAGCGATAACCTCTCGCTCAATTTCCTCTTGGCTAAGCTTCTTCCTCGGGATGGCTCTATTCTTGACGTGATACGGACAGTACACACAGCCATTGATACAGTAGTTGGACAGATACAGCGGAGCAAACATCACGATACGATTGCCATAGATGCGATGCTTAATCTCCTTAGCGATAGCGTAGATGCGTGGAGTAAGCTCTGGGTCTCGGCACTCAAGCAGTAGTGCGGCATCTCGATGAGAGAGCCCTTTGCCCTCTGCAGCTCTATCTATAACACTGGATATAAGTGTAGTATTATCTCTATTTTTCTCTGCGTAAGCTAGTGTACCAAGTATCTCATCGTGGCAGATGAATTCGTCTGCTTTTGGGGAGTCTACCTTATAATTCATTATTACCTTAAAGAAAACCGTTATGTGTATATAACACCCCAAGGCGAGTTTTGCTCTAAGATAGACCAGAATTTTGTGGTTATGGATCGGAGATTAAGCACAAGGAAGTCCGCATAGCCTCATCAACTAACTTAAAGCTAGCACTCTAGAGAGCCGACCTACTAAGCATCCGAGACATCCTTCAGAGTGTAGATTTGGTTTTGGTTACTTTTTGTTTTATCAGAGTTGACTAAGCCCCATCACTCGACGCAGGCGCCCGATCTGTACCTCCCAGATCTCCACAGTACTCTCCAAGTCTCCGTCTTCGCAGAAATCTGTGATAACAAGTGTCTTATCACCCGTCAGCTCTGTAGCGACGATTTTGAGCTCAAAGTAGGCATCTTCATCAATCCAATCGTATCTAATCTGCCTACCCACCTCTATCACGTGCATACGTGCCTCGTCCACATCTCCAGCTCCCCAGACGAAACATATCCGATCACCACGTATCGACACCTGCCCCGTAATCCAATCCCGAAGACCGTTTTCGGTGCTGATCCTTCGCCAAAGACGCTCAACCGAGACATTCTCAAATGTGTATTCTAGTTGAAACTCCTTTTTAGCCATAAGCCCAAATAGGTGTTTATATGATTAAACCTGCCCTAAAATTATCTTTTTTGATGACAAAAACCAAACTATTGACTCGTTTTTTATGCATAAAACTTGTCATTATGAAAATTTCGCATCAAATTAGGTCTAGACGCTACACTGCAATGGGTGATCAATCCACTTAACAAATATGAAGACATAATGCCCCTAAATTTATATTTTAGCTCAAATTTCAGAATGTTGATACGAGAAATGCTTCGAGCGAAGGCGAAAAACGGCAGACCGTGTATTTGCCCCCTAGGAGGCTCTAGGTTGCGTCCGACCTCGTTTTGGCACTTGATCCCAGCCGAGTGAAAATAACCACTTAAAACGGACATTTTATACAATACTAATAATCAATCAGATAAAACCACTCTTGGTCAGATTTCATCTAAGTGGAGCAATTATTTCGGAATTTCTCTGCACTAATCTTTGCGAATATGTGTACACATCGTAGCGGATTAGTCCTACAATCCGAAAAAATCTCTCACAGACTTTTCTGCGAAGGCGAATGAATCGCCCCAAATCGCCCTCAGGTTTGCCAGAACTTCAGCCCGATTCGTTTACATACTTTAACTAAAAACGCAAAAAGTCGATTTATGAAGTCCTCGGATTTTTCGGCGATTAATTTAGCTTGTAGCGACGCGGTATGCGGCATCGTCACTAAGCAAGACCACGCCTTAGAAGCCTAATCAAGAAGCTAGACATAGAGAAGGGGTTCTACCACTCACAAGCAAAATCTTACATCGAACTCACGTTATGATTAGTATCTTTGCACCATATCATTAAAATATATTAGTAAAAATCGGATGGATGAATCAATGATACGTTATATCACGGTGCTCTTCTTGGGTGCTCTGTTTCTCGGAAGTTGCGTCTCGGGCGGAAGCTCCGAACCCAATAAACTAAGACTAGCGGTAACAATCGCCCCGACAGCTAGCCTCATAGAGGAAATAGCTGGCGAACGAGCAGAGGTCATCATCCTCCTACCGCAGGGCAATACCCCCGAGAGCTACGAACCTACCCCACGAGATTTGGCCGCACTCGCCAAGGCCTCTGCCTACCTCTATGTCGGTCAGCTAGGCTTCGAGCGCAGCTGGCTCAGCCGCATCCAAGAGCTATACCCCGAGCTTAGCCTCATCTCTCTCGAGGGGGCATGCCTGCATGGGGCTCAGCAACACAACCACGACCCACACTACTGGACGGGAATACGTGGCATCAGGACGATGTCGAGCAATGTCTACGAAGCTCTGCGCGGGCTAGACCCCACGGGAGATAGTGTCTATCGAGCCAACTTCCTCAAACTTGAGGAGAAGATTGCCCTACTAGAGCAGGAGACGAGCGATCGGCTCTCTACAGCCCCTTCGCGTGCCTTCGTCATCTTCCACCCCTCACTCACGGACTTTGCCGAGGAGTTTGGCTTGCATCAGCTCGTCATCGAGCAGGACGGCAAGGAGCCGACGCCCATCCAGCTACAAACACTGATCCAGACGGCCAGAGAGCTAGGCGTGAAGACCGTATTCATCCAAAAGGAGTTCGACGAAAAACTCTCGGCAAGCGTTGCCGAGGAGCTAGGAGCGAAGCAGGTCGTTATCAATCCGCTTGGGGCGGACTGGGCCGAGCAGCTACGCTTGATCACATCAGCCCTAAGCCATGAATAGCCCTAAGAAGCAAGCGCCTCTGCTCTTTTCACTCGACCATGCCTGTATTGGCTACCCCGAGACGCCCGTACTAGAAGGCTTCTCGTGGCAAGTAGCACGTGGCGAACACTGGGCAATCGTAGGACCCAACGGAGCAGGCAAGACGACACTAGTCAAAACGCTCCTAGGGCTATTACCTATCCGCGCAGGGTATCTCTCGTACTACGACCGAGAGGGACGCCCAGCCTCAGCCCCTAGCATTGGCTACCTCCCACAAATCAACCGAATAGACAGAGCCTTCCCGATAGACACTTATGAGGTAGTCTCCTCTGGCCTACAAGGGACATCGCTCGGGCGTGGTGAGCAGGAGCGCCGCATTGCAGAGCTCCTAGAGGCCATCGACCTAGTAGAGTACACCCACACACCCATTGGTCGGCTCAGCGGAGGGCAGCTCCAGCGCGCCCTTCTGGCACGGGCTCTAGCTGCTCGTCCAGAGCTCCTAGTACTAGATGAACCAATGAGCTTCTTGGATAGAAGCTACAAAGATCTATTCGGAGGCTTACTCTCGAGTCTAGCCCCCAAAGACAGCACCATCCTGATGGTTACCCACGATCTTCCCAACACAATAGCTGATGAATATGACTGGCAGACGCTTGCTATTGGGCGCTGGTAGCATGTGGCTTGCCCTTACTAGTCTTGGCGCAAGTGAGCACCTAGCAGGGACGGCGATTTCCCGCCCACGACCAGAAGCCTTGGTCGAGAGCGCCGGTGTATGGTCACGCTCGAGCCAAGTATATGGAGGTAGTATCCAGCGCGACTCTACACATCTTCATCCCCTACTCAAGTCCATGGGGCGAGCACTACCAGCTCTAGCCATAGGCATCGGCTACAATCTGTACAACCAAGAGGTGAGGCGCCTACGTATGGCGCATGTACCGAGCTTCCGCAACCGCTACGACGACTACATGCAGTTTGCCCCTCTAGCCGCACAGCTAGGCATGCGCCTATGGGGCATCGAGGGCAGTAGCCATAGCCTAGGACAGATGGTACTGGCGGATGCAATCGCCTCGGCTTCTATGCTGGCCATTGTCTACACCACCAAGACCGCCACTGCCATCCTTCGCCCCGATGGCTCTAGCTACAATTCTTTCCCCTCGGGGCATACCGCTATGGCATTTACCTCGGCGACACTCCTGCACCAGGAGTACGGTGCTCGCTATCCTTGGCTCTCGGTGCTATCCTACACTGCAGCCTCTGCCTCTGGCATCGGGCGAGTGTTGAATAATAGACACTGGATTGGCGACGTAGTTACGGGGGCAGCTCTAGGGTACGTCTGTGGCAAGCTAGGCTATTGGCTATCGGATATCGTGTATGGTCGGGAGCGAGACTACAGCTTCTTGGGCGATCGCCTGATTGAGGGAACTGAGTTAGGTCTCTATATGCCCGTTCGCTACGGATACACCACAGATCACTTGAGCGAATTAGGCCTCAGCATTCGGCATCGAACTACCCAAATCGGTCTAGGTGCTCGCTGGGGTTATTCGCAGAAGGGATACTTTGCCGAGGCCGAGCTAAGCGCAGAAGTACACGACCTATCGCCCGGGCAGGCCAAGGAAGAGCAGACTATCGGGCTACAAGCACGCGCTCTGAACCTGCGTATGGGTTGGGGGAGAGCTCTAGAACTAGTACGACGAAGACTATTCGTAGATGCTAGTGGATTCGTGGTGCTCAAGATGCCCGAGAGCGTCAGCCCAAGTGAAGCATATAAACTAGAGAACCAACGCAGTCTGTCCGTAGGCGTGAGCATAGCTCCACGCTGGCAGTTCACAGGGCGACTAAGCCTCGGTGTGCACGGCTCATACGAGTACGCGCCAAAGAACTGGAGAGTCGTCGCGGGCAATCGACATGACCAGCTTACGATGCCACAGTGGTACTTAGGATCGACCTTGAGCATCTTAATCTAAATTTTGGGGAAGAGAATTTACACGGAATCAACTGGGTCGATAATAGCCTGTAAACGATGCGTCTACGTGCCTACTTCTTCATATTGAGCCTGATGATTATCACGCTGGCAGGACTACTATTATTGTGGTTCAGTCCCCAGAGTCGGTGGCAGTTTTTGGTCATTGTAGGACTAATCGGCTTGCTGCTGAGCTACCTCGTATTTTTTTACCGCCGCACGGTCCGCCCTCTGCAGAGCATCAGCAATGGGATGGATCTACTGCGCGAGCAAGACTTCAGTTCGCGCCTAAGAGCTGTGGGGCAATTCGAAGCCGATCGCATCATCGATATCTTCAACCGCATGATGGAGCAGCTCAAGAATGAGCGTCTGCATCTGCGCGAGCAAAACGAGTTTCTCGACCTACTGATCAAAGCCTCTCCCATGGGCGTCGTGGTAATGGACTACGACAGGCGCATCACCACAATGAACCCTGCGGCGATACGTATCCTAGGCATACAGACGATGAATGAAGTCGAGGGGCGTACGCTTGATGAGATTAGGGATCGTGTGTTGATTGACCTCACGGTGGTACCACTACATGAGACGCGTACGATCGGGCAGAGCGATGGTTCGCTCTACAAATGTAGGATGGAGACATTTGTCGATCGGGGATTTCCTCGTCCGTTCTACCTCATAGAGAGCCTAACCGAGGAAGTGCGCGAGGCAGAGAAGAAGGCGTACGAACAGGTGATCAGAATGATTTCGCACGAAGTCAACAACACGGTGGCAGGCATTACCTCGACCATCGACACCGTCATCGAAGAGCTCACACAGACCGATGGCATGGAAGATATCCGCCAAGCTATGTGTATCTCTGTGGAACGCTGCTATAGCATGAGCCGCTTCATCACCAACTTCGCCAATGTCGTTAAGATTCCGCCAGCAGAGCTAGTACCAACCAACCTCAATCGGCTCATTGAGTCTATGACGCGTTTCATGGAAGTCATGTGCCTGGATAGGGATATTAGTATCAAGCTTAAGTTGGACGACAGACTACCACAAATCGAGTTGGATGCCCCACTTATCGAACAGACCTTACAGAATATCATCAAAAACTCAGTCGAGAGCATCGACCGCTCTGGCGAGATTGTCATCCGAACGGACGCAGAGACAGGCAAACTCGAGATCGCCGACAACGGCTCAGGCATCAGCCCAGAGGTCGCAGGCAAACTTTTCTGTCCATTCTTCTCTACCAAAGCCACAGGGCAGGGCATCGGTCTGCTTTTCATTCGCGAGGTGCTGTCTCAGCACGGCTTCCGCTACTCTCTGCGCACAGAGACAGACGGCTGGACGCGATTTACCATTTGGCTACAATAGCTTTCGTAGTCGCTAGAGGGCGAGCACCGCAGCCTCTACTACCATCCCTCCACTCGATAAACGTATCTATAGAGGTCTGCTCTTACTTGCTCTAGAGCAGGCAGAGGCAGGTCTCTGCTACACATCAGATGTAGCGGGACGGATGCTCCATCGCTCGTATAAGGTGGCTGAAGGTAGTCAATTGGCTGAATACTTAGGCCAAGACGATGATAAAAACCAATACGTCGGCTCGCCATAGCACTAGCTCCCTCATACTCGACCTCTAGGACGAGCGGACGCGGGCCACAAAACTCCAGAATGCACTCAATGACTCTAGCCCCTAGCCCTCTGCCTCGAGCCTGCGGGAGGGTCATTAGATGCTCTACATAGACCACGTCGCCTAGGATCCAGAGCGTCACGAAGCCCAGTGCTTCGTCTCGATCGTAGATCGGGACAAAGCGAAACTCCTCGGCTATGGGACCGAGGAGTTGCTCCCACGGACGCTGTTCGTCCGTGGGAAAACTCTCCAGATACGCCAAGCGAAGCGTCTCTAGCTCTGTGGAGCTAAGCGAGGAGGCTGATGCGCCATTGTGGCCAAAGTCGAGAATCATATCCTCTGAGTAATGCTATTACTATATGTGTAAAAAAAATGAATAGTACAGTAGACCCTTAGCTGATTAAAGACTTGGATTTAGAGCCAAACCTTAAGACTATCTACTAGAGCAGGGGAAGACCTACGTGCAAGCCAACCCTCTCTCAGACTATAGCTCATAGGGAAGGTGATATCAAGATCAGGGAATTTCTGTCGGTAATGCTCTGCCTCCTCAGAGGTACATAGCGTGTAGTCGCGCTTGCCCGAAGCAACTAGAATAATCAGCTGCTCGGTGCTGTACAGGGGATCCAGCTCGATGCTGATGCCTTCGCCAATCTCCTCTTGCAAATGATCGACAAATAGCCTTAGGGCACTCGCTTTGGGCAGAGTGATAACCTTACCCGCTAGGTCTAAATGACTATGAACGACACTTAGACTATCCTTTCGGCCAACTAGATAGATTGGTCCCGACGTCCGATCTTGAACCCACTGATAACGAAGCGTATCTACACCGGAGGTACGCACACGGGGCGACGCAATCAGATCAACCTCTCCGTTTAGGAGCATCTGTAGTCCTCTATCCTGCCCATTCTCTAGGACTACCTCGATCTTAAGCCCCGTTCGCTTACCAAGCTCCTGAGCTAGGCGGTAGACCCCCCCCGTCATCTGGTGCGTCTCCCCCTCATAGTCGTAGGCATTGAATGGAGCCAGTAACCTCAAGACACCCTCTTGCGCAATTTCGGGGTAGTCTCGTATCGTCTGCGACACGGAAGACTGCTCCTGTAGCTGTGTCCTCAGCTGAGCCAAATAGAGCATAGCCCCAAGGGCTAAGGCTAATAAGCCAGCATATATGTATGTACGTCTTCTAATCTTCATATCAAAATGCTTAATAGTTGGGTTAAACTAAAGAGGCATTGGGATGAGCCAAAGGAATGGACTAAGGTAAGTGAAACAGAAAAGGAGGCTAAGCATAACCTCATCCAAGTGAGATTGATACATAGCCTCCCAGATATTAGCTTCTATAATCTAAAAGCGATAGTTGAGCGTTACAGCCACTTGGTTGCGCAGTTGATCTTCGTCGATTCGAGGCACCGGCTTGACGGCAGTCTTCTCCCCCCCTGGTGTATAGATTCTTTGATCTCTGATGAAAGGGAAGGGCTGTACCATATTGCTCTGTCTCTGGTGCACGTACGCTATATCAAGCGTCCAATTGGGTGATAGGCGGTAGCCAAGCCCTAGCGAGAGGGCATTGATTGCCCCTGGCAATCTATAGTGAACGAATGTCCCGGGTACTAGAGCCTCTAGAGTAGGCACTTCGCTCACTAAGCTAGAGTCTATTCCCTGTGCCGAAGTGAAGCGGTAGCCACCTCGTAGAGCAAATCGATTAGTCACATTAACCTCAAGACCTAGACGCAGGGTGTGACGACCAGAACCACCAAAGTCCGACTTAATGGCATCATTGTCCATCTTGTATGCCTCATCACCACCGTCGTAGCCTTCGTCATAGACAGCGTAGAGGCGCGTACCAGATAGCGTTGAGTACTCATAGTCTACACTCAAAATAGCACGACGATCAAGGACGTATGCTCCGCTTAGACCGAAGCGCCATGGTGAACGCAAACCAAAGGAATTCGCAGCACTCGTTGGCGTCTTGACGTCGAACGCACCTTTCTTATCGGCAAAAGTTGGGCTAACTCCCGTAGCTCGTGCCCAGTGATCTATCTTGAGGCTATAGGCCATAGGCGTATAGACAGACGCCCCTAAGCGAAGCCCATCAATAGGCTCAAGGAGCATCCCTAGGGCGAAGCGCACTCCACCTCCATGCACATCCATCGTATTATCCAGGCTAAGGCCATAAGTATCACCAAACTTAGGGCGCTTACGGAAGCCTTCGCTATAAGATGAATAGACAGAGTAATCTAGATCACTAATAGTAAGTACCATCCCTAGGCTAAAAAGACTCGAAGGACGGAAACCAAAGGCAATATCATAGTGTGTGAGTGATCCGCTCTCCTCCATCCTCAGCCCTACGCTTCTTGGGCCTTCGTTCATGATCCCCTTGCCATCGTTGTCGTCGAATGCGAAGGCCGAGGCATACACTTTATCCTTATCATCGAAGTCTACCCAACCAGCCTCGTGCCCTAGAACTCCAATCCAAGGTGCACGAGAGTTGAATCCCTTACTCGTGATTTCACCTTTCTCCACAAACGGATCGCCTCCATTGAGCACAGCTGACGCGTAGTCTGCTAGGGAGAAACCGCCCTTGTGAGATAGGCTACGACTAGCGTCTAGAGTTCGGCGGAATCGCCCCCCGTTTTGGATGCCGAAGCCGAAAGTGAAGCTCATGCCCGAGCCTGTAGTCCAGCTATTCATATAGCTCATCTCGTCGACCGTATATAGGTTATTACGCTCCGAGAAGGTATTCTCACCCCACATAGAGCGTCCAAGAGCTCCAGTGTAGACCCCCGTTAGGCTTAGCTTACTGCCCGTACGGAACAGTGCAATGCCCGCAGGGTTTTGATGAACAGAACTGAAATCCGCCCCGACAGCACCCAATGCTCCAGAGAGCGCTTGGTAGCGCGCTGAGCCACGAGACTCCTGCTGAGCAGCGATACCTACTGCCAAGGTTTCGCTCTGCCCCCATGCCTGCATGCCACTACTAGTAGCAACTAAGGCGGCCAAACACACACATATTTTCTTGTTCATTGCCGTAATCTTCTTTATATAAATCCCCCTAGACCAAAGCCCATATAGAAGCCGTACACGAATTGAGCTCTGGCACAGGCTCTGCTCTAGGGGGTAAATGTCAATCAAATCCTACATCCGTCCATCGTCTCATAGACCATCTCGGACGACCTCATCACTTAGCGACGGCTACGCGTCGAGCGTCCACTACCAGAGGAAGACGAGGAGCTATTACTTCTCGAAGAACTCCCAGAGTCGTAGCTACCACGAGAAGAGGAACCCGAGTCATAGCTACGAGCCTGTGATCTCTCATAGCTACTACGAGAGGAGCTATAGCCAGAGTCACTCTGCGAGCTACTATAGGTGCTACGGGCAGATCCTCGGTAACTGCTACCAGATCGGCTGTATCCTTGGTAGGAGCGATCGCTACCAGAGTAGTAGCCCTCGCCAGCTTCGGCTCTTGCTCTAGCAGAGGAGTAAGAACCATACGAAGTGCGACGTGGTGGACGTGAGTAGTAGTCGTAGTTGCTACGCGACGAACCGCTATATCTGTTGTTGTAGTAGTGCTCATTGTAGGCTCGGTCTCGACGTCCTTGGTAGTAACCATCGTAGTAACCTCCCCAGCCTCCACCCCAGTAGCCGCCATAGTACCCATTGTAGTATCCACCATAGTAACCGTAGTAGCCGTAATACCATGGATCGTAGTAGGGCCAGTAGTAACCATAGCGATAGCGGTAGGAGGGATAGCCCCAATTCCACGAAGAGTATCCCCAGTAAGGGCGATAGTAGTATCCAGACCAAGGGCTATTGTAGTAGACAGGGTCGTACCAAGAGTCGTACCAAGGATACCAAGACGAAGCTCCCCTGCCCATTGAGATATTTACATGGGTAGAAGGTCTGCCATCGCGGTAGCGATAGTCCGTATCCACATAAACAGAGCCAGGACTATTGATGACAATCGTGCCATCGCCATGGAAGCGAGCTAGGCGCTCGGAGTATGGACCATAGACACGCACCTCGCTCTCACGGTCACGACCTCGGCCTCGTCGATCATCATAGCGACGGTCTCTCTCGTCGTAGCCTTCGCGCAAGTCATACTGCATCTGCTGCTCCTCCTCGGGTGTGAGGCGACCATTGTAGGCATCGATCTCCCGCTCTCGCTGGCGCTTCCTGTACGCCTCGAGCAGTTTGGCCTGTTCTGCGCGCTCACGTTCTAGGGCTACTTGTCTCTCTCTATAGCGTATCTCCGCCTCGGCTCTTGCTTGAGCTTCGCGCTTCTCTATATCTTTACGGCTGAGGTAGGCATCATCAAGATACCTATCATCGCTCTGGGCAGACACACCATAGCTAACCGACAGCGCACCT
The DNA here is from genome assembly GCA_030528445.1 of Porphyromonadaceae bacterium. Classification (GTDB taxonomy): domain Bacteria; phylum Bacteroidota; class Bacteroidia; order Bacteroidales; family Porphyromonadaceae; genus Porphyromonas. The sequence goes on from JAUMYV010000022.1 coordinate 18,067, forward strand.
CCCACAAGGAGCAAAATTTTCACTAGTTTCATAATATCTTCAATCAATTAAGTGAAACACCTCTATAATCTCTAATGTTCTAGAGACATTAGTCTAACGCCACAAAAGCGATACTTATTGCCTCTAGCGTGTAAAGATAGAAATTTTACAGATTAAAACAAAACAAGCATCAGCATTGATCACTTTGATCTCCTAGATCAACAGATTAAATCAATAACGCCACCAAAGAAACAAAATATCCGACACTATGACACAGTCAAAGGCCGAAATACCCAAGATAAAGCTCTACCCTCACAACCCTCGTATGAGGCATTAGGCAACCACGGAGCCCCCAAAAGGCACATATACTACCTTTTCCAGAACTGAGGCGTTAGAATCCCGAGTACCGTGAAAACTTCTAGGCGTCCTGCAAGCATCAGAAAGGCCATGAGATACTTACTGAAGTCACCCGCTGGACCTATCGTAGACATATACTCCCCAATACCTGGTCCAGAGTTACTCACTGCAGAGCAGGCAATGCTTAAGCTAGAAATAAAACCATTACCATCTAGCATAAAAAGTAAACTCCCCGAAAAAATCAGCATTAGATAGACTACGCAAAATGCCAAAACTTGATGTACAGCACTAATACTTAGCTGCTTGCCATTGAGTTTGACAGGCGTAAAAAGATGAGGATAAATCTGCTTTTTGAATTCGGTATATAGATTCTTCATGAGTACGACGAAACGAGCTACTTTGAGCCCCCCCGAGGTCGAACCTCCACAGCCGTTGATGAACATAATGAGCAACCCCAACATCCAAAAGAATGGGCGCCACTCGGTAATATCAGCCGTGAGAAAACCAGTACTAGAGCCTAGGGAAATAACTTGAAATATTGAGCGACGAATCGCAAGCTCTAGGTCGTCATAGAATCCCTGTGAATAGAGCCAAATAGCCACCAAAACTATGGTAACTCCAATGAAGATATTGAACCATCTAAACTCTTCGTCGCGTAGCAGTTTGAGCGGACTACCAGCAAAAGCGAAGTAGATTAGCGTCAGATTGAGTGCCCCAATATACATAAACAGACTGAGCACATACTCTGTATAGATGGAGTCGTACGCTACGATACCCGCATCTCTCGTCGAGTAGCCTCCCGTAGACAGGCAGCTCAAGGAGTGACAGACAGCGTCGAACAACCCCATAGGGCCAAGTGCCAGCAGGGTGATAAGGACAAGCGTCTCTACCACATAGACGATACACAAGCGCTGAGCGACGTCGGCAATCCTAGGCAAAAAGCGGTCATGCGTGATGCCCGTTGTCTCGGCATTGAAGATTTGGCTAGCTCCACCACCGAAAATAGGCACTAGAGCTACAGTAAAGACTACGATACCAATCCCCCCCTGCCACTGCATGAGGCTACGCATGAACAGAATACCATGAGGCAAATGCTCCACACGGCTAAAAATAGTTGCCCCCGTGGTCGTAAAGCCAGACATACACTCGACGAAAGCATCCACAAACCGTGGTGTAGCTCCGCTGAGCATCATGGGGATTGTAGAGAGGAGTGAGAGCAGTATCCACGTAGAGGTCACCGTAAGCATTCCCTCTCGTCTGCCGACCCTCTGGTCTTTGAGCCCCCGTCCTAAGCCAAATAGTATTCCTCCCCCTCCGGCATATGCAAGCACACCGATAATGAAAGGCATCGTCGATTCGCCGAAATACAAGGCTATGCCCACACAGATGAGCATCATCACACACTGCACTAGGCTCATCAGACCGAGTACTCGAGCTATAAAGCGGAAATTAATTGTCTTCACGGCTCCGCACTAATTAAAGAGCCGTTTGAGCTCGTTGAGGGAAACATCGTGATAGAAAACCATAACATGGTCGTATGCCTCTATGACCGTATCCCCCCCCACCATGCGAGGCACACCATTACGAAGCATACCGCCGAGGGTCATATGATCGGGTAAATCCAAGTCTTTGATACGCTTACCCACCAATGGAGACTGGCGCCCCACGATTAGCTCTGCCACCTCTGCGTTGTTGAGCAGAGAGAGACAGACGATCGAACCAGCTCTCTGCCCTAGAAGCATTCGATAGATGTAGCCAGCCGCCAATAGCTTCTTATTGATCAGCGTACCAATGTCAAGGCGATAAGCTAGGGGAATGTAGTCTATATTCTCTTCCTTGGCGATAGTCTTGTAGACATTATAGCGCTTAGCGGCTAGACAGGCCAAGATATTGGTTTCGGAGTTCTGAGTCAGAGCGACGAAAACCTGTGCATCATCTAGACCGACCTCTCTGAGCAAATCGGGATTCTGCCCATCCCCATGGTAGACCATAACGTTGGGAAACTTATGGTCCGAGACCATAATACATTTGTCTTTATTCTTCTCGATAACGCAGATATGGATGCTCTCTGGGAGCTTCTTGATTGTCTGCATGGCGACTCTGCTAGCTCCCATGATGACCATCTTACGAACCTTGGGGCATTGCTTGCCAGCCAAGCGTCTAATCTCATCAATCTGTCCTACAGGGCAGGTAAAGAATACCAAGTCATTGGCTTCTATACGGGTCGAGCCAGAGGGGATAATGGTCTGCAAATCTCGTTTGATTGCAACAATGTGATAGAACTTATCACTCCCTGCCGAGGATTCCTGTTTGAGTTCGTGGAGGTACTTGCCCACAATCTCGGCGTTGTCTCGAACCTTAACGCCAGCTAGAATCAGAGCCCCATTAAACAGCTCTAGATACTGCCTAGCCCATGGGTTGAGGGTTGTAGATGCGATCTCATTGGCCGCTAGTTCCTCGGGATATATCAAGTGATCGACTCCTATCGCCCCATAGTGGTCTGCATATTTAGGTTCTAGATGATGGTGCGTATTGACGCGTGCTATCGTCTGCTTAGCTCCGAGCATCTTGGCTAGACTACAAGCTAGCAGATTGGTAGCTCCATCGGGCGTTACACTCACGAATAGGTCTGCACCATCGACACGAGCCTCCTTGAGGTCGTCTAGAATCACTGGGTCACCGACCGTCATCAGTGCCTCTATATGCGATTTTTTCTCCTCCAGTCGCTTCTCGTCAGCGTCCATCAAGACGATATCCTGCTCTTCGTTTGCAAGCATCTGAGCTAGGTGTGTCCCAACTTCTCCAGCTCCAGCGATTACTATACGCATATCTCTATCGATTAATTAGTTGCTCGGCAGCCTCACGGATCGAAGCATCGTCCAAACCACAATCCAGACGCTGCTGACTAGGCGTGCCGTGAGAGATAAAACGATCGGGAATCCCCAGTCTTTTGAGCCGAGCAATATGACCTCCATCCAATATAAACTCTGCCACTGCAGACCCTAGACCTCCACAGATTGTTGCTTCCTCTACCGTTACGATGTTGGTGCAGCGCCCCAGCAAGTCCTCCAGTAGCTCCTCATCGAGAGGCTTAGCAAATACCATATCAATATGCCCAGCATCAACCCCTTCGGAGCGTAGCTGAGCCACTATCTTGGCTACACTAACGCCAATAGGACCAATAGAGAGGTAGGTAACCTGACTGCCCCTCTGCAGCTCTCGTCCCTTACCGAAGGGAATCTCCTGCATGGGCTGACGCCAATCGACCAAAGATCCCTGCCCCCTTGGGTAGCGAATAGCGACACTGATCGGCCAAGTCTTGTAGGCAGAGTACATCTGGTGTCGTAGTTGCGCTTCGTCCATAGGCGAGCAGACAGCTATATCTGGGATGCTTCTTAGATAGGATAGATCGAATGCCCCCTGATGAGTCGCTCCATCTTCCCCCACCAGCCCAGCTCGGTCTAGACAGAAAATCACCTTATTGCCTTGCAGGGCGACATCGTGTATCATCTGGTCATAGGCCCTCTGCATAAACGTCGAGTAGATATTGCAAAAAGGGATCATTCCCCCCGAAGCCAAACCCGAAGAGAAAGTAACGGCATGCTCCTCTGCAATCCCTACATCATAGGCTCTATCAGGGAAAGCCTCCATCATCTTATTCATCGAGCAACCCGAGGGCATCGCAGGGGTAATGCCCACAATCCGCTCATCCATACGCGCCAGCTCCACGAGTGTCTCCCCGAATACATCTTGAAACTTAGGAGGCTCTGGCTCGGCGGGCGCAGTCATTCGCTGCCCCGTAGCGGGATCAAACTTACCAGGAGCATGCCAGATTGTCGGCGATTTCTCGGCTGGTTCGTACCCCTTGCCTTTGACTGTGCTGATATGCAGAATCTTGGGTCCCTTCATGTTTTTTAGTCCATTGAGCACATGTACCATACGAAGCACATCATTGCCATCAACAGGGCCAAAATAGCGAATACTAAAGCTATCGAATAGATTATTCTGCCTAGAGACCAAACTCTTGAGCTTATTATTGAACCCAAGAATATCGCGCTTGTCCTTCTCCTTAATCAAGCGTAGCTTCATCAAACCATGGTAGAAGTCTCGCCTAACGCAGTTGTAGGGGCGTGAGGTCAGCAGATCTACCATATACTTATTGAGTCCACCGACATTTTTGTCGATAGACATATTGTTATCATTGAGGATAATCAGCAGGTTATTGGGGAATGAGGATGCATTATTGAGACCTTCGAAGGCCATCCCTCCAGTCATTGACCCATCTCCGATGAAGGCCACCACGCGCCGGCGCTCTCCCTTGCTCTTGGCGGCCACCGCCATCCCTAGAGCAGCAGAGACAGAGTTGGAGGCATGCCCCGCCACGAAAGAGTCATACTCGCTCTCCTTAGGGCTAGGGAAGCCCGAAAGCCCACCCCACTTACGAAGCGTATGAAACTCTCCTCTACGCCCCGTAAGAAGTTTATGAATATAGGCCTGATGCCCTACGTCCCAGACAAGCTGATCATGAGGCGTGTCAAAAACGTAGTGCATGGCCACCGTCGCCTCAACAGCTCCCAAGTTAGAACCCAAATGCCCAGGATTGACAGACAGAGCCTCTAGCAAGTATCGCCTCAGCTCCACGCAGAGCTTAGGTAAATCTTCTAGAGCAAGCTGCTTGAGATCGCTAGGAGAGTTGATCCTATCGAGCAAGGGATAGAGGGTTGTAGTCTCTGGGCTATGTTCCATGAACTTAATCGTTATCGTATAAATCTCACATCAAATATAGGCAGAAGTTTGGCTCATCGGGACGAAACCTCTACCATATTATTCATTAAACAGAGAAACAAAGGTAAGGGTTTCAATCATTATATTACTAAGATACTAACTAAACTAAGGCATACCCCAAGTCCCCCTTAGCTAGCGAACAGAAAGCATTAGTTGATACAATAGGCCGAGCCTGAAATGAATGTTTACACAAGACAAACGGATTAACTAAAATGGGCTAGACTGTTCTGCTCGGCAAAAAGTTGAGTCACAGATAGATTATATCAATGAGGCTATTCAAGCCAAAGTTAACTACTGATAAATAGCCTATTAAGCTCCTCTACAAGACTTAAACCAAGACAAAACCAAATAATAAACAAAAGAAACAAATAACACAAAAACACATAAACACATATCCATTTAGGATTATTATTATCTTTGCGACAAGTTTGCCTTTTGGGGCACTAGGGAATATTGTGATTAGGAGTGAATTTATCTAGGGGAGAAGTACATCATAAATTTTCCTAAAGTCTGTACATATCCAGATGCGAGTAAGATATTAGCGAATTGAACTAGGGGCTATTCGTATGACTACTTCGCACAGGGACTCTTGTATTCAAGAGCCTCAGGTACTCAGCACCCATATATCAACAGTTTGTTTAATTTTTAATAATAATTATGATCGATTTAATTAGGAAAACCCGCAAGGGACTGATGCCATGCTTAGCACTCGCTTGGGCACTCTATGGAGCATCATCGTGTAGTAAGGATGCGGCTAAAACAGAGGATCCAAATCTACAAGTTGAAGAGAAGACTTCTCCCATTTCGCTCTCAATGGAGGTATCTGTGGATGACGAAAGTTTTAGGGCACTTGAGTACAAGCTCGAGAAAAACACGAAAGAACAACTTGTACCTATGCCTAAGCTCACTGATGGACAAAAAGTTCCTGTCCACACGATGATTAAGAGTAACAAAGGGCAGGTTGCCTCAAAAACAGTTCAGTGGACCTACCATGCAGAAACAAAGACCCTAAGCCTCAGACACGGAGATTCGGGCAACGAGTTTATACTCTCCAACTTCAATCACGAAGAAGGACGCAAATGGTATGTAACGGGGATGATTGGTGGCTCTCTAGGAACATCAGACCATACTGTCATTGTTAGCCCCATCAAAGATCTCAAAGCCATTTCTAACCTAAACGATGAGCTGGGATCCTACGATATCCCATATGCCTTCCCATGGACTGAGCTAGAGCTACACGTCACAGGAGAGAAGGAGGGTAGCTCATACAAACAAGCCTATGTAACCCCTGTGGTGACCTTCAAACCGCAAGGGGCTTTTATCAAGTATCAGTTAGGAAACATGCAAGAAGATGCATCAAAACCTACATTCACCCCCTCCGGCTTTACTGTATCAAGTAACGACTTCGGGGACCAAGGCAAGTTCAAGCTCAATACAACGCCCAAGGTCGGAGGCATGCCCGAGTGGGTTCCTGAGGTATGCGGTGCAGCCATGACCTACAATCTTGTAGGAAATAAGGAGGTTATTGCCCACGGAGCTAAGAGTGACAAGTACTACTATGCTTGGGTCATGCCCGAAAACAAGGACATCATCAGGACAACTGTAATTGTGCGTGGAGAAACTACGGGGGAAACTTCATTGACTAAGGCTTTCTTCACAGACTACAAAGCGGCCAAGCAAAAGAATACGAAAAGCGGCCGTGTACACTTGCTCTCTGCTAGCGTCAGCAAACCTGTCTACATCCCTGCTGAGTACGTAACAGAATACAATCTTGCAGGTGGACCAACCATTCAAGCAAAGCCCCTAGCCGGAGAACCAGCTTACCCAGGGTCTATGCCTTCCAATGCGCTCCGTTTTGCCAATAGGAATGGAGACAATAGTCAGAACACCAATGGTCACAACAATAACATGAGTGGATATTACCACTGGAATTCTGTAAAAAAAGACGCATCTCCTAACGAAGACCTACGTAACTGGCAACTCATTGATTCTGATGGCCAAACCATCACTCTAAAGGACAAGTATAGGATTCCAGAACTTGATGACTATTGGGGGATTTTCCCTGCTCCATACGATGAATACAGAAACTTGAAAAATATTGGGTTCAACTGGGATGGGAAAAACAACGAAGGAGAAAATACACCTCTTCGCACAAAGTGTTCTGAGCACATGAAGGTTGGAGATGATACAGGAGGTAATCGCCTGCTCCAAATCTACAGCTCGGAATACTCTATGCCCTACTACCCTAATGGTTCTCATGAGGCAGGGGATGCCATTGTCTATGCGCTGAGGTTTATGAAGCAGAAGGAATGTAAGGATATAGAGATTCGCCTCTTCAGCGATGACCCCAACCGCTACTACTCTTCAGCACCAGACAATACGATGGCATGTGCCTACAGATACCATAGAGTAGGTACTCCTGCTGTATGGGACGACAGAAAGAGTATGACGCACCATCTCCTAATAGATGTTGTCTATCTTGGCGAAACCGTTACCTCAATGGATCTAAACACAATCTCCAAGGAGACATGGTGGGATCAGAAAAGGGCGGAAAACAAGGTTTACACCCTTACTTTCCCCGCTGCACTTCCATTGCAAAACGAACAAGGAACCTTATCTCAAGTTCGAGACAATCGTCACCATGCCAAGTCAGTAGAGTTCTATTACTGGGCAGCATTAAGACCCTCCGAGAACCCTGGAAGTGGCTCTCGAATGAATATGACAGGGGCTTTCGTCCGTGGAGGATACTTTATGACAAATTACTACAAGTTACCAGTACGTCTATTTAAGCAGAAGCCTGAGAGCAAGAAATAAACCCGAAAACTCAATTAACGAAAGAAGAATATGAATAAGATTAATATAGCACGAGAAAAGTACACGGCTCCGTCTGTCGAAGGCATGAAGCTAACTAACCTACAGAGTCTATTGGTATCCCTATCAATGAAGGGAGAGATCGAGGATTTTGAGGAAGGTGACGAGCTATAGTACGATAGGCATATAGAGTCTCCACCTCGGAGATATAGATAGAACTTAGGGTTCGGGGACTTAGCTCCTCGAACCCTAATCTTTTTATCCTCAATTGTACGTAACCCGAAAACAATAGCCATAGGAACAAGACGTCCTATGGCTATATGTGTACACAACGGAGGCTAGAGCCTCCACCATTTGGTCGTAAGGGCTAGTGCTTACTTAGCGATGTTTACACGGCGCTCCTTAATGCGAGCCTTCTTACCAGTAAGTGCACGTAGATAGTAGAGCTTGGCACGACGCACCTTACCATACTTCTCAACTGTGATCTTGTCGATGAATGGGCTCTCTAGAGTGAAAATACGCTCTACACCTACCCCTTCGGACATCTTACGCACAGTGAAATGCTTCTTCTCTCCGTGACCGCTGATGCGGATAACCACACCGCGATAACGCTGGATACGTTCCTTACCACCTTCGCTAATGCGATAGTCTACAGTAATCGTGTCGCCACTGCGGAAGGCTGGATGCTGCTTACCTGTAGCAAAAGCCTCGTTTACGATTTTAATAAAGTCCATTGTCTTTATCTGCTTATTTTGATTAGTACTAAACTAAACGCAATATAACGGGTCTCTCTAAATCCCGACAGAGATTGCGCAAAGCGAGTGCAAAGGTAGCACTTTTTGCCGAGAAATCCATAAGGTCGGCAAACTCAGATTGATTTCATCAGCTACCGAAGGCTAGTACGTTCCCTCCCAGAAACTAGAGGCGACGAGCGAATGGTGGCTGTATATACAAATAAAGAGGGAGTCAGCCGAATGACTAACTCCCTCCCCTACTA
>JAUMYV010000023.1:0-23050 GCA_030528445.1 Porphyromonadaceae bacterium
ACGTCCTCTATATAGAGCTAAGCTTGCTCCAAAGAATTGGCAGAGAAAATCCGACATTCTTTGTTGTTGCTCTCCAGTAAAACTATTGACTTACTAGTCGTCTCATGTAATGTCTAGTAATGTACGTATGTACGCTCTCTCACGCTATATATAATCATTCGCCAAACAGCTGTTATTTACTAAAAATCATCGTCTGCTGAAGAAATCAATGCCGTTTGACGATGAAGGGGCTTACTAAAACTAAATCAGACAGAGTACAATCTATTTACTAGGATTGAATGCCCTTTCTGCCTTTTTGAAATGTTTACCAGACAGCAATAATTATCTTTATCTTTGTGACTATGATGATTAAACTATACGCAGATGCTCCCAACTATAAGGAGCTAGCAGAGGTCGTGCAGGCTCTGCGAGATGGAGAGGTAATTATTTATCCCACCTGCACGGGCTATGCCTACGCCTCCGATGCCCTACAGGCTAGATCGGTCGAGAAGATTTGTAGCCTCAAGGGGATAGATCCTAAGAAGAAGTCTCTCTCTATTATGTTCGCAGGGCTGAGCAACGTATCGGAGTATTGTAGACTCAACGATCGAGCTTTTAAGTTCATCAAGGAGCACACGGGTAACTACACATTTATTCTCCCGGCAGCAAGTTCGCTCCCCAAGATTTATAAGAATAGAAAAGAGGTTGGTGTGCGACTAGCTTCTCACCCCGTTGGGAAATTGATCCTACAGGAACTAGGCAATCCGCTTATTGTTAGCTCTCTGCCCCTCTCTGATGAGGATGATCCCGAGTATGCTTCTGACCCCGAACTGATTCAAGAGCGCTTTGGCGGACAGATTGGCTGTATCATAGACGGAGGGATTGTGGAGATAGAGCCCTCTACGATTGTAGACTGTACGGAGGAGCCTTTCGAGGTAATACGTTATGGATCGGGGCGTATAGATGCCGACGAACCTGCACTTAGTCGAGATTAATCTCATCAGTCTAGTGAGGTAGAGGGTATGGTGCTCAACTATATTTTTATCGCTTTCTTCGTCATCGCGTTCGTGATGGCTTTGGCGCATTTGTTGCTGACGGGGGACTTTGTAATCTTTGAGCAGATCATGAAGGCCTGCTTCGACCAATCTAAGAATGGCTTCGAGATCTCACTCTACCTCACGGGGGTGCTTTGCCTCTGGCTGGGTTTGCTCAGAATAGCAGAGCGAGCTGGTATCATCCAGGCACTGGCTTCGTGGGCATCTCCTCTGCTTGGCATCCTATTTCCCTCCGTGCCCAAAAATCATCCAGCCATGGGCAATATATTTATGAATATCTCGGCCAATATGCTGGGGTTGGATAATGCAGCTACACCTCTAGGGCTCAAAACTATGGAGAGTTTGCAGTCGCTCAATGCACACAAAGAAGAACCCACTGATGCCATGCTGATGTTCCTAGGGCTCAATGCCAGTGGTCTGACAATCATTCCTTCGTCTGTGATCGCCTTTAGGATGCAAGCAGGTGCAGCCAATCCGGCTGATGTTTTCTTACCCATTCTTATGGCTACTACTGCCTCGACCTTGGTGGTGGTACTCCTTATGTCCATGAAGCAGCGCATCAATCTCTGGCGTAGACCCATGATTATGTTTTTTCTGGTGGTGTTTGCCTTTTTTACAGGAATCGTTTGGCTCGGTTCTGAGCTACCCTCCGAGGAGTTTAGTCGCATCAGTACAGGGGTTTCGTCCATGTTGCTCGTAGGGGTTATTTTGTCTTTCGTCATCGGGGGGGTACGCAAACGTATTAACGTCTACGACAGCTTCATCGAAGGAGCCAAGGAGGGATTCTCTACGGCCATTGGGATTATCCCTTACCTCATTGCGATGCTTGTGGGGATAGGTGTCTTCAGAGCATCTGGAGCTATGGATCTGCTCGCCGAGGGGCTTTTGTCGCTTTTCGATAGCTTCGGGTGGGATAGTCGATGGGTAGAGGCTCTGCCTACCATGCTGATGAAGCCCCTTAGTGGCAGTGGAGCTAGGGGGCTTATGGTGGATGCCATGCAGACACATGGGGTCGATAGCTTCGTGGGTCGCTTGTCGTGTACAGTGCAGGGGGCTAGTGACACTACTTTCTATATCATAGCACTCTACTTCGGAGCCATTGGAATTAAGCGAACTGCCTATGCTGTACCATATTCATTGCTCGCAGATTTCGCCGGAGCTGTGACAGCCATACTTGTGACCTATTTGTTTTTTGCTTAGTTGCTAGTTTAGTTTCTGCTGTTCTAAGGAGGCATAGGGCCGTAGCTTTTTCATATAAGTCTCCAAGGAGGAGCTTCAAGAATGTGGACATTTGTCGCGTTTTTACTCTGCCTACCATTTACTTTGTGGGGTTCTCCTTGTGCATTAATAGGCAAATGAGTACTTTCGCGGTGAATTTGTCAATTTCAAATAATAACGGTTACTAGATTAAAGTGGAGTGGAGGGGAGCGTGCCTGAGAAGGGCTTATGCGCTTTGGTACTTCCTCGTCTATCCTTCACGTTTTCATCGATCAGAGCAATACTAAACACTCTAAAAGTATTATGGCCTTTACAAACAACGTGATGATCGTACGCCACCGTCTGCTGGCCGATCTCGTGCGTCTATGGAAAGACGAAAAACTAGTTGAAGACGTTGACCGACTTCCTCTGCGCCTCAGCCCCCGACATGCTAAGCCCCGCGGGAGATGCTGTATCCATAAGGAGCGAGTGGTGTGGAAGTATAAATCTCTACCTCTACTTGGGTATGACATGAGTGACGAAAAGGATGAACTGACTCCACTATCCGACTACGCGCGTAGAGCCCTTGAGCGTAAGCAGGTGGAGAAGGATAACATCCTCTGTGTTATTGATGAGGCCTGTTCGTCTTGCGTGCAGGTCAACTATGAGGTATCTAACTTGTGTAAAGGCTGTGTAGCACAGAGTTGTTCGACCAACTGCCCCAAAGATGCGGTAGACTTCAAGCGCAATGGACAGGCCGAGATTGACCACGATAAGTGCATCAGCTGTGGTATCTGCCACAAGAGTTGCCCTTATCATGCTATTGTTTACATCCCTGTGCCCTGTGAAGAGGCTTGCCCTGTTAAGGCGATTAAGAAAGATGAGCATGGCATTGAGCGCATCGATGAGAGTCGTTGTGTCTACTGTGGTAAGTGTGTGAATGCTTGTCCATTTGGTGCAATCTTTGAGATTAGCCAGACTTTCGACGTTTTGCAGCGCATCCGCAATGGTCACAAGATGATTGCTATCCCTGCTCCCTCTGTGCTAGGGCAATTCAAGACAACGATCGACAAGGTCTATGGTGCACTCAAGGCTATTGGCTTCCACGACGTGATCGAGGTGGCTCAGGGTGCTATGGACACGATCAGCAATGAGGCTCACGAGCTACTAGAGAAGCTGGAGGAAGGGCAACCCTTCATGACTACATCTTGCTGTCCTGCCTACATTGAGCTCACGGAGAAGCATATCCCCGATATCAAGCCTTTTGTCTCTCACACAGGTTCGCCTATGTACTACGCTGCGCGCATAGCCAAGAAGCAGTACCCAGACGCCGAGATTGTTTTCATTGGCCCATGTTTGGCCAAGCGTCAAGAAGCTAAGCGAGATGAGGCTGTAGATTTCGTTTGGACGTTCGAGGAGCTGGCTGCCATCCTTGATGGTATGGGAGTAGAGCTGGAGGAGGCCGAAGGTTTTGAACCCGCTTTCACCTCGGTTCGTGAAGCCCACGGATTCGCTCAAGCTGGTGGTGTGATGGGGTCGGTACAGGCTTATCTCAAGGATAAGGCGAAGACCTTCACTGCACTCAACATCGCAGATATTGACCGCAAGAATATGACTCTACTTCGCTCGGCCGCCAAGACTAAGAAAGCTCCAGCGCAGTTCATCGAAGTGATGGCTTGCCCTGGAGGATGTATCACAGGGCCTTGCGCTCACGGAGACACTGCCGCTGGCACTCGACGCCTCGTGGCAGAGCTTGCCAAGCGCAAGGAAACCTACGCCGATATGGAGACAGTTTAGCTCCAGACTATATAGATTTGATAACATTTGGATCAACTAATTAGACGTCTTAGAGACGAGCAAACGCTTCCAGAGGAGGATCTCCGTACACTGCTTAGTGCAGAGGATGATGCTTCTCTGGAAGCTCTTTGTTTGCAGGCACGCCAAGTATGCGAGCAGTACTATGGTTGTAAGGTTTATATCAGAGGGCTGATTGAGCTAACTAATATCTGTAAGAACGACTGCTACTATTGTGGTATCCGCCGCAGCAATCGAGATGTGGTGCGCTATAGATTGAGTCACGAGCAGGTCTTGGAGTGTTGTGCTCATGGCTATCATCTAGGCTTCCGAACCTTTGTCCTTCAGGGGGGCGAAGACCCTTACTGGAGGTCGGATAAGCTGGTAGCACTGATACAGGAGATGCGCCAGAGCTACCCCGATTGTGCCATTACGCTCTCTATCGGAGAGTGGGAGCGGGCCGACTATGAGAGGTTCTATAGGGCTGGGGCTAATCGGTTTCTGCTACGTCACGAGACATTCGACCCCGAGCACTATGCCATACTTCACCCAAGCAATATGTCTGCTCAGCACAGACAGAATTGTCTTAGGCAGCTTAGAGAGATTGGCTTCCAGACGGGTACGGGCGTGATGGTCGGCTCTCCAGAGCAAACCATCGACCACCTAATCCAGGACATTCGTTTTATACAGGAGCTTAGACCGCAGATGATCGGGCTGGGACCCTTCTTACCGCACAAGCAGACGCCTTTTGCCGATAGGCCTGCTGGTTCGCTACAGCTGACGCTTAGGCTACTTGCCATACTGAGGTTAATGCACCCCGAGGCACTGATTCCCTCAACGACAGCTCTAGCCACCCTACATCCAGAGGGCAGACTGCGTGGCATTCTGGCAGGATGCAATGTCGTGATGCCCAATTTGTCTCCACTTGAGCAGCGCAAGAAGTATGAGCTCTACAACGACAAGGCCGCTCTAGGTGCCGAAGCCGCAGAGGGTTTGGCTCTGCTTGCCGATCAGTTGGCTTCTATTGGCTACGAACTCTCTTACGAGCGAGGCGATAGTTTGAGGTCGTGATGCAAGAGATGCGTCTTGTTTTTCTTGTATCTTTGTCGCAATAAAAAGATTGAGACATGAATATATTGGACAAATGGACATGCCTGCTCGCTGTAGGGTTTGGGCTTGTAGCCTGTAAGGGTAGCGTGGGTTCTACGTTTGTGCAAGCATCGGGTCGTCCTGGAGAGGTAATGATCGTGATGGAGAATGAGCTACTAGATAGCACCCCAGGTGTGCAGATCGTACAGATGCTCGATCAGGCTGCTCCTGCACTGCCCCAAGAAGAACCTATGTTTACTATTGGGGGGAGAGTGCCAGCGCCGAGCTTCAAAGGAGCTCTGCAATACTTCCGCAACATCATCATCGCTACGGTAGACCCCGAGCGTTTCTCTACGACGTCGCTCAAGTATGGCTACGACGAATGGGCTAGAGGGCAGCTTGTAATCCGTATGCAGTCGGCCTCTGCAGACTCTCTGCAGGCATATATCACTCGCAACGAAGAGCCCATCATGAACATGTTGCTGCGCCATGAGCTATATCGCTTTGGCTCTATCGTAGAGGAAGAGTTTAGCCAGAGGGCTACGGAGATGGTCGATAGTTTGTTTGCGCACAAGATCAACGTACCTAGAGACATCAGACATTACAAGGTAGGGGAGAACTTCCTCTGGATGAGTAATGCCAACATGCGCCGTCGCCACGATATACTCGTTTACAGTTTCCCCTATGCGTCTAAGGCCGATATTGGTCTAGATCGTATGGTGGAGGTGAGAGACTCTGTGCTCAAGGCCAACATCCAAGGGGAGTTCGAGGGAACGTATCCCAGCACAGTGCGCACTGGTCTTGTCTACCGCAAGGTGATGATGCCCAATGCTCAGCCTAGAGGCGAGATGCGCGGTCTGTGGCAGATGGAGGGCGGAGCTATGATGGGCGGTCCATTCGTATGTCAAGCCTATGTAGATCCCAAGACAGCTCGCGTGTACGTAGTCGAGGGCTTTGTGTACCACCCCAACGAAAATAAACTCAATCTAATCCGAATGATGGAAGGTGCTCTGTATAGCTTCCGCCCTAGAGGAGAGCAGTTTGAGGCTAAAAGGATTCTAGAGACTACCTATACCAAGGCCTTCTAGAGCATCGTAACTAATAAAGTATGGAGAATAAGAAAATACGCGTGGCCATCAGTCACGGAGATATCAATGGTATAGGCTACGAAATCCTCCTCAAGATCTTTGCCGAGGAGCGTATCTTGGAGCTATTCACCCCGATTATCTATGGCTCTGGCAAGGCGGCTGCCTTTTGGCGCAGTCATCTAGCTCTCGAGGCCGAGCCTTGGCATCTGATACATCACCCCGATGAAGCCAGAGACGGGTGCGTCAATCTGATTGATTGCGCTGGAGAAGAGTGTCATGTCGAGCCAGGACAGCCTACCGAGCAGGCTGGTCAGTTTGCTTTCGCCGCCCTAGAGCGTGCGACCGAAGACGTCAAAGCAGGGAGATGCCAGGTGCTCGTGACTGCTCCGATCAACAAAAGCGTTATGCCACGCGACCGTTTCCCCTACAACGGTCACACCCAATACCTAGAGGCTGTGGCAGCGAAAGATGCAGGCAAGAGCCTTATGCTACTCTCCTGTCTAGACTGCCGCGTTGCTCTCGCTACGGGACATATACCTGTGTCCGAGATTTCGTCTACACTTACTTCGGAGCTGATTGTCGAGAAGGTTCGTCTGCTTGAGGCTGGTCTTAAGCGCGACTTCGGTATCATTAAGCCCCGCATTGCGGTCCTTGGGCTCAATCCTCATGCTGGCGATCGCGGACTTATGGGTAACCAGGAGCAGACAATCATCATCCCTGCCCTCGAGCAGCTCGAGCAAGAGGGCATTCTTGTCTTCGGGCCTTACCCTGCCGATGGCTTTTGGGGTGGCGATCGTGCCGAAGCATTCGATGGCATTCTAGCTATGTATCACGATCAGGGCTTGGCTCCGTTTAAGGCTCTATACATGAGCGAGGGCGTAAACAGCACACTCGGTCTGAGCATTGTACGTACTTCTCCAGACCACGGTACGGGCTACGATATCGCAGGCCAAGGCAAAGCGTCGCCAGACTCCATGAGGGCGGCTATCTACCAGGCCATTGATATCTACCGCACGCGCAGCGACTACGAATACTCTAGGCGTAATCCGCTAAGACGTACCTACCACAATAGAGGTCACGATGACGAAAAGCTAGACCTTACAGCCCACGAGGAGGACTACTAGTCTGCTTCGTCCGAGGGACAACACCATAATCATATGAGCCAACTAAAAGTATATGTGGCTAGTGCAGGCGCGGGTAAGACACACAGTCTTACCCGCGAGTACTTACAGCTAGCCCTACAAAAAGACTTCCGGAGCATACAGGCTGTAACCTTTACCAATAAAGCGACGGAGGAGATGAAGGAGCGCATCCTACGAGAGCTACACGCCATTGCCACGCAAGCGCTAGACGCCCAGGAGCGTCAGTCCTCTTTTTTTGATGAATTGTGCGCCGATCTGCACTATTCGCCTAGCGAACTTCGTGAGCGAGCGGCGAGCTGTCTGCGCGGATTGCTCCTCGACTACGGCAGTTTCAGGATCAAGACTATTGATGCTTTCTTCCAAGAAGTCTTGAGGGCGTTCGCCCGAGAGCTCAACCTCTCGGGTGGTTTTCGTCTAAGTTTGGAGGCCGATCAGGCACTTGACGAGGCCGTCGTCGCTGTTTTGGCCGAGCAGGATACGCTGGACGCTCGCGATGACGTGCAGCAGTGGATCATTCAGCTAGCGCGCGATCTAATCCTCCAAGGCAAGGGGCACAACTTAACGGCCGCTATTAGTCGTCTGGCACGCGAGCTCAAGCGTGAGGACGTCAAGCGTCTAAGCACCAACGACCTACTGCCCTCGCGTGAGATGCTCAAGCGCTTCAAACGTTTGCTCGCACGTAGAGGCGATGAGCTGGAGCAAGCACTCGTCCAAGTGGCCGAAGCCGTCCTTGAGCATATCCATTCGCTAGGGCTCTCGGTCGATGATCTGAGCAATAAGAAGAGCGGCGGACTAGCTCCCTTCCTCAAAATCCTAGAGTATAAGCAGAAGCTCAATACCCTAATCGCTGACGACGGGTTCGACGCTACCCCCAAGCGTTTCCGAGACGCTCTCGACAATCCTGCCTCTCTAATCGCCAAATCTAACGCCAATCTACGCCCTATGCGTGCTCGTCTTGAGACGGACGAGGAGCTGCGCGGGCTATTTGTCCTATATCACGATAGTATAGCTAAGGTCTATCCCGAGCTACGCAGTATCTACTGTATGCAAGAGCTGCTCAATAGCTACGGTCTGATCGCAGAGGTCGATCGCAAACTCAAGGAGCAGCAGAGGGAAGACAATGCAATGCTACTGATGGACGCACCTGCCTTCATCCACCGAATCTTATCCGATCGCAGCGGCGTGAACTTCATCTATGAGAAGATAGGAGCACGTATCGAGCACCAGATGATAGACGAGTTTCAGGATACGAGCCTGCTGCAGTACGAGAACTTCGTACCTCTGCTCCAGGATAGCCTAGCCTCGGGGCACGACAACTTGGTCGTGGGCGACGTCAAGCAGAGCATCTATCGCTTCCGCAACTCCGATAGTAGTCTGCTGGGCAAGCGCGTTTTTGATGATTTTGAGCAGGCCAAGAAGATTGCTCTTACGGAGAATTGGCGCAGTACCCCAGAGGTTGTTGAGTTCAATAACCGGCTGTTTGCCTCGCTGGCACGTCAGCTGTCGGAGCATTACGGCCATCTGATCGACGAGGCAGCAGAGCAGAATGCCACGATCAATCTAGAGAAGACGCGCCCACTGGCCAATCTATTCGTCGATTACTATGCCGATCTCGAGCAGACCGTCCCCTCTGTACGCGCTGGCCGAAAGGGGCTTGTAGCGCTGCATCGCTACACGCTACTAGGCAGAGAGGAGCTTGAGGAGGCGGAGACAGGCGACGTTTCGGCGGTCTACGATACTGCTTCGGCGGACGAGGTCGAGACCTTTGCCGACGAATATCTACTAGAGTACCAGATCCCCGAGGTACTGATTGACCTACAGAAGCGTGGCTATAAGCCGAGCGACATCGCCATCTTGGTGCGCAATCAGCGCGAGGCGACCATGATAGCAGAGCTACTGGAGGATGCAGCTAACCAAGACCTACTGGAGGACGGACGCTATTCGCTAGACCTGCTATCTGCCGAGGCGTTGTTGCTCTCCAATGCACTCTCGGTGCGGTTGGTCATCGCAGTTCTGGGCTATATCTCGGAGCCAAACTCCAAAGATGCTTTGCTTCTTTGGGAGGAACTGCACCACCAGCTCTACCCCGAGAATGGAGACAATCGCAGGATCAATCCGCCGATACTCGCGGCTATCCAAGAGGCTAGGCACAAGAACCTCTACGAGATGATCGAGGCTATCCTGACCATCTACCAAGATCGTCTCGATTCTGGGGAGATCATTCATCAGATCAAACTCCTTGATATTGCCCTCAATTTCCAGCAAGATCTCTCGGCTGATGTCGCCGATTTCCTCAAGATGTGGGCTAGGCGAGGGGAGCAGTACACGCTTACCGTGCCAGAGGATGAGCGCAAAATACGTCTTATGACCGTGCACAAATCCAAGGGGTTAGGCTTCCCCGTGGTACTATTGCCCTTCCCCACATGGGAGCTGATGGCCAGAATACCCAGCAAGCAACCTATCTTGTGGTGTCCGATGCCCTTGCATTTTGACCAAGAGACACCAGAGTATGTACCCATACAGTTTCGTAAGTCTCTGATGAGGACGCACTTTGCCAAGGAATACCTAACCGAAGCGGTCAATATGGCTCTCGATGCGCTCAATCTATTCTATGTCGCCACTACGCGCGCCAAGACCGAGCTGCATCTTTGGCTCCCCGATGCAGAGACCTCCAACGTCAAGAAGCTCAAACGGCTGCTCAGAGATAGTGAGGGCGCACCCTTGACTATCCTTACGTTGCTAGAGGAGGCTCTAGCCGAGCACCTCCCTTGCTCGGAGCGTCTACTGGGCGATGGGCTAGACGTATTAGATGCCCCTGTGAGCCATTCGACGAATGAAGCGGAACAGAAGGACGATGATTTTGTCCCCCTTAATCAAATTCATGCCTACCCAATAGGCAATCGAATAGAAATCCTACGCGAGGGGCTCCGCTACTTCGACCAGACCAATCCTCGACTCTATGGTTCGCTCATGCACTACGTCCTATCCGAGATCGAGACAGCCCAAGATATTCCTCAAGCACTCTTGCAGGCAGAGGGGCTAGGGCTAATGCGTGCTGAGCACCGAGAGCCGTATGCGCGCGACCTAGAGCAGTGGCTCTCGAGCCTAGAGCAACGACATTGGTTCGACGGATCTGCACTCGTGCTGCGAGAATTACCTATCGTAGGCGGAGGGATAGAGGGGAGCAAACGCCCCGATAGAGTGATGATTTATCCCGATGGCTCTGCCGAAGTGCTCGATTATAAGTTTGGTAAGCTCAGATGGCAATACCATAAGCAGCTCAAAACCTATATGGATTTGCTCCGCAGAATGGGTTACAATCCCGTGCAAGGGTACGTCTGGTACCCGATAGATGGACGAATAGATACAATCGAATAGCCTTGCCTCTAGGGGTGCGTCTGTGTGAGAAGCCAGACGCACCCTTTTTGTATTCGCTCGGTTCTGTTTTTACTTCTCTAGCGCAACGTCTTACAATAAGTTGATTTGATTAGGCTAATAAGTTCCATTAGGTCTAATGAAAACTTGTAAACATAGTACCTAAAACTATCGACCAAGATTGGAAATGTGTATTTCAAGCCTTGATTGGTGCATTTCAAAGTTTGATTGCTACATTTCAAGGCTTGGTTGATAGTTTTAGGTACTATGTTTGGAACTTTTCATTAGGATATTTGTAACTTTATCTGCGGATAAAAACAAGTTATTCTTATTACGATTGTATTAGTAACCTAAATCAAACAAAGAGTATGGCTAAGTATATTATGCAAGAAATGCCCGACTTACAGGGTGATAAGCAAGTGATACGTTACCCAAGAATGCTTATCAAGTATCGCTATTCGACTAGGCAAATTGCCCAAGAGATTGCTTCTGGTACAACCTTCAGCCAAGGGGAAATAGAGGGCTTGGTACTTGCTCTGACTCATAATATAGCAGATAAACTTGCCCAGGGCTATTCGGTTAAGATTGATGGCCTAGGCGTTTTCTCTGCCAAACTTGGGCTTCGGAACGGATTTGAGCCAGAGCGAACTGAGGGAACAAAGCGCAATGCTGCCAGTCTGCACATTTCGGGTGTTCGGTTTAGATCGGATAAAGAGCTCATTAACCGCATCAATCAATCCTGCCGTCTAGAACGTGTTCAGGCGCCACAGTACAATAATCACAACCAAGGACGAGAGCAACGGCTCGAGGAGCTACGTACCTATCTAGCCGAGCACGGCTTCGTCAGAGTTTCGGCCTATGCTGCTATGATGGGGCTATCCCATTCGTCTGCTAGTAGAGAGCTTAGGATATTCCTGCGCGATGGTCATATCTCATCTGTTGGCTACGCTTCGCATAAGCTGTATATACTGCCCAAGGATACCAAGCACAATGAATAGCTTCTACATAGGAACATTATTTTACATTAGAGCGGATTATTAGTCAAAAATAGGGCTGTTTTATTATCATATTTTTGTAAATATGTTTATATTTGCGCTAGGAAGTATTTAGATAATTGTCATTCATCTGTTATTAATCCAAAAATTAGATTCATTATGAAAGCAACTAAACTAATCGCTCTAGGCGTGCTCATGCTTAGTTCTCTGAGCATAGAGGCGCAGACTCCGAAGACAGAACTAATACCTGTAGGCATACCATGGACACCTATGGGCATCTCACCCAATGGTCGATTTATATGCGGATCTAGGCAATATGAGGAGGTATATATATTCGACATCGAGGCCAAGAAACTACAGAAGATACCCTGCTCAAGCGGAAAATCCCAGCTAGTGCTATTCGATGTAGCCAACGATGGTACAGCTGTTGGTAAGACAGATAATGGAGAGCCTGCGGTCATAAAAGATGGTGAGTGGTCGCTACTACCTATCCCTGCGCCACTTTTTGGTGATGCATCGGCGGTTTGGATGGTTAATTCGGACGCGAGCAAAGTGCTCGGTCAGGTTGCAGTCAAGCCAGATTCAAGCAAACCATTCAAGGTTATCCCCTGTCTCTGGAGTCGTAATAGCGATGGGACGTATACCTTCGAGCCACTACCTGTACCAGATAACATGATCGAGGGTGAACCTCAGTTCGTCTCACCTAGGCAGATATCGGAGGACGGCAATACAATCGCAGGCTTTGTAGTCTCCAAGATGGGCAAGTACTACCAACAGATCATCTACGAACGCCAAGCTGATGGAACGTGGAGCTACACAATCCCATTCCTATCCATCTACTGCGATATGAGCAAGTACGATGAGGTCTATAAGAAAAAACCCAATATGAAAGATATCGTGAAGGCTAAACCCGGAACGAAAGAATACTTCCAGCAGATCGAGGAATTCCAAAAGGCCGAAGCCAAATGGGACTATGAGATGAAAACGATTTGGCTGACAGGTAAGGAGGTCAATACGCTGCCTGTGGTGATGAGCGATAATGGACAGTACATCGCATCTGCCTGGGTTGAGAAGAGCTACAAGTACACAGAGGGAGATATGAGCGTACAGATGGCGCAAACCTACTATCCTGTGGTCTATGACATCAAGAAGAAGACTTTCACGCATTATAAATCCATCAAGCAGCATGCACCTATACGAGTGACCAACGATGGTATGATGATGGCCAGCGACAATAAAATCGTTTTCGTCATCGAACCCAATAAGCCAGATCAGGCTCAACCACTGCCTCAATGGCTCAAAAGCAAGTACAACTTCGATATGATGGCCAAGCTACCCAGCCGAACCGACTATATGAAAGACCCAATAATCAACGGAAGTGGCAATACCATCGCATGCAAATATATCGTCTCCAGAAAAGGTGGAGGTCTCGAGCTGCAAGATGTATTCTGTATTCGCCTGCAGGGTGATGTCTCTATCGACCAAGTGCAGCAGGGGATTAGCCTAGGGGTACACCCCAATCCGACCAAAGATTTGGTACAGGTAGAGGGTGCTCGGGCGCTCAGTCAGCTGAGCATTATCTCCATGCAAGGTGAAACGCTCGTCCATAAACAAGCGGACGTAACGGGCAGTGCCACCATTGATCTATCGACGCTACCTGCAGGGCTATATGTATTGCGTGCAGAGGGTAGCAAGGGGATTGTAATCAAGAAGGAGTAGACACCCTTGCCGCAAAGTCCGCCCAAAGCAAAGCCCCCATCAGGATTCATACTATCCTGATGGGGGCTTAGTCGCTCGTTAGAGAGCCTTATCCTTAGCCTAGTGCTTGGAGCATCTTGAGCAAATCCGTGAGCAGCTCGTAGCAGGCTTGCTCTACGACGTCGGCTCTATCGCCTTGCAGAGAGAGCATTCGGCTCGAGGTCGCTCCTCGGTAGCTTAGCGCAATCCAGACAGAGCCTACGGGCGTTTGCTTCGTCCCGCCCGTAGGACCTGCTATGCCAGTGGTCGCAAGACCAATATCAGCCTCGAGGAGCGTAGCTACACCTATGGCCATAGACTCGGCTACCTCTCGGCTGACGACCGTGTGCAGCTCGATCAGATCGCTTGGTACGCCCAGCAGAGCCGTCTTGCATTCGGCCGAGTAGGCTATGACTCCCGAGCGGAAAACCTTAGAGGCTCCAGAGATAGAGGTCATCAGACTAGCTAGTCGCCCACCAGTGCAGCTCTCTGCAGTCGAGAGCGTGAGCCCAGACTTGAGGCAGAGACCGTGGATATGAGCTATCAGTTCCTCCATCGTTTTCACTAGCGCGCTTACATGGTTACTCGAGCGAATGGGACTGCATCCATAGCCGTGCTCTGGCCAGCTCTGAGGCTAAAGTAGCCCGTCATGGCTACCATAGCAGCGTTATCGGTCGTGTAGGCGAACTTGGGGATGAATATCTTCCAGCCGTATCGCCGGGCATGATCCTCAAAAGCAGCCCTCAGTCCGGTATTCGCCGATACACCTCCTGCTAGAGCCACCTGTTTGATGCCAAGCTCTTTGGCTGCCAGACGGAGCTTCTTCATCAGTATCTCAATCACGGTAGCCTGTAGCGAAGCGCACAGATCGGCCTTGCGTTCGTCCACGAAGTTGGGGTTGTTTGCCAGTTCGTCGCGTAGGGTATAGAGGAAAGAGGTCTTCAGACCGCTGAAGCTGTAGTCATATCCCGCCACGTTGGGTCTAGCGAAAGCAAAGGCTTTGGGGTTGCCTTCGTTGGCTAGACGATTGACAATGGGGCCGCCAGGGTAGCCAAGACCCATCACTTTGGCGCACTTATCGAAGGCTTCGCCTGCAGCATCGTCGATGGTTTGGCCTATGATTTGCATCTCCTGGGGACTCTTGACGAGGATAATCTGCGAGTTGCCTCCCGAGACGAGTAGACACAGGAATGGGAACTCAGGGTCGTCGTGCGCTTCACCTTCTTCACGGATGAAGTGCGCCAATACATGAGCGTGCAGATGATTGACCTCAACCATAGGGATTCCGAGCGAGAGCGCTAGCCCCTTGGTATAGTTTACCCCTACGAGCAGCGAGCCAAGCAGTCCTGGGCCACGAGTAAAAGCGATCGCATCAATATCCTTGAGCGTCAGCCCAGCCCTAGATACTGCCTCACTGACCACTGGCACGATGTTCTGTTCATGTGCACGAGATGCCAATTCGGGTACTACGCCACCGTAAGCCGCGTGTACGGCCTGCGAGGCAATGACGTTGGAGAGGAGTGTATGGCCGCGCAGTACGGCGGCAGAGGTATCATCGCAAGAGCTCTCGATGCCCAGCACTACTAGATCATCGCGCCTTGTATCTATGTTTCTTTTCATTTGGTTTTTTGCATCTTTTGGTAACCAATCTCGGTCAATACCTTGTCCGTTGCGCCTGTTTTGCTACGCACATAGCCCCCTGCGGCATTGCCTGCGTGCTTGCGTGCTTGCTCGGAGGATAGTAAGTGGTCTAGTGCATCGGCAAGTTCCCGCCCATCATGCACCACTCGGGCACCTGAGCAGGCGACCAGCTCCTTGGCCTCTACAAACTTGTCGATCTTAGGACCGAAGAGCACTGGGATGCCATATACGGCTGCCTCGAGGCTATTGTGAATGCTTCGCCCAAATCCTCCACCTATGTACGCGATATCTCCATACCTATATATAGACGAGAGAAGACCAAAGCAGTCTATGATTAGGCAGTCGGGCTGCGCCTCAGCCGATGCCAATGTGCTCGTTTGTAGCTGCGAATAGCGCCTGTAAGGACGCTTGAGCTTAGCCTCAATGCTCTCTAGATGAGCTTGGTCTATCTCATGAGGCGCGATGACTAAACGTAGTCTGGGTGTTCGGTTGAAGTAATCAATCAGGATATCTTCGTCTAGAGGCCAGGTGCTTCCGGCCACAAGGATTGTACCGCCTGCCTCTCGGAAAGCCGCTGCCGCAGCAATATCCTTGGCCTGCGCAGCAATATCCACGACTCTGTCGAAGCGAGTATCTCCCGTGATGCTCACATTACCAATGCCATGTGCCTGCAATAGATACTTAGACTCTCCCTCCTGGACGAAGATATGGGTAAACATCTTCAGTAGGCTCAGGTACCAACGACCTAGTGGATGGAAGAAGAATTGATTTGGGCGGAAATTGGCCGACACCAGATAGGTCGGTATGTTTCGTCTGTTTAGGGTGCTGAGCATCGTCGGCCAAATATCATACTTGATGAATATCGCCACATCTGGACGTGCCAAATCGAGGAATTCATCAACCGCATGGGCATAATCGGCAGGTAGATATACCACCGCATTAGCTCCCGAATAGCTGTGCCGAACGTTGTAGCCCGATGGGCTGAAGAAACTCACGAGTATCTGACACGCAGGGTCTCGCCGTCTAAGCTCCTCCATCAGCGGACGCCCCTGCTCAAACTCGCCAAGAGAGGCTGCATGAAACCAAACGGTCTTGCCACAGGGATTGATGCCATGCTTGATGCGTTCGGCTATCTCTCTGCGTCCGTCTATGATTTGCTTGGCCTTGGGATGCCATAGAGCAGCTAGGCGCATCCCTAGATGAGTAAGAAACCCTGTGAGACTGAATAGGGTCTTCATTATCCCAATGTACGAACTGCCTGCTCTAGGCGTGCGATCGTCTCATCACGACCGAGCATCGCCGTAATATCAAACATATGAGGGCCTTTGGCTTCGCCTACGATGGAGAGGCGGAAGCAGTTCATCACCGCACCTAGACCATAGCCAGCCTCTTCGATCCATTGCTTGACTTTGCCTTCGGTCTCTTCGACTGGCAGAGCTTCGGGGAGCGTCAGCAGTAGATCTCTAAGCTCAAGCATTTGCTTAGCACTATCTTCCTTCCATCGTTTCTTGGCCGTCTTCTCGTCATAGCTAGTGGGGCGCACGAAGAAGAAACTAGACTGCTCCCATAGCTCAGGGATTAGCTGGCAACGTTCTTTCACTAGAGCCACAGCCTTGGCCACATAGTTTAGATCAGCCTGTACGTTATGCTCGGCGAGAGTAGGGGAGAGTAGCTCGGCAAGAAAGCGGTCGTCTGCGCTCTGGATATAGTGGTGATTGAACCAACGCCCCTTGTTGTAGTCGAACTTAGCACCTGCCTTGCTGCACTTCTCTAGGCTAAAGAGCTTGATGAGCTCCTCCATAGACAGCACTTCGCTTGTCTCACCTCCAGGATTCCAACCCAGTAGGGCTACGAAGTTGACCACGGCCTCGGGCAGATATCCACTCTCACGGTAGCCAGACGATACCTCCTCTGTCTTGGGATCTACCCAGCGAAGAGGGAATACGGGGAAGCCTAGACGATCGCCATCGCGCTTGGACAGCTTGCCGTTGCCGTCAGGCTTGAGCAGTAGAGGAAGGTGTGCGAATTGGGGCATCGTGTCTTCCCAGCCGAAGGCGCGGTAGAGAAGTACATGTAGAGGCGAGCTTGGGAGCCACTCCTCGCCTCTGATCACGTGGCTGATCTCCATCAAATGATCGTCTACGATATTGGCCAAGTGATAGGTCGGTAGGTCGTCTGCACTCTTGTAGAGCACTTTGTCGTCTAGGATAGAGGAGCAGAAAGTAACCTCCCCTCGAATGATGTCGCGTACGACAACCTCTTCGTTGGGTTCAATCTTGAATCGAACAACATATTGTACACCCGAGGCGATTAGGGCATCTACCTCTTGCTTGCGCATGGAGAGAGAGTTGCGCATGGCAAGTCTCGTGGAGGCATCGTACTGGAAGTTGTCGATCTCCTTGCGCTTGGCCTCTAGTTCCTCTGGCGTGTCGAATGCAATATACGCCGCACCTCGGTCTAGTAGCTGCTGTACATAGATACGATAGATGTCTCTGCGTTCACTCTGGCGATAAGGTCCATGGTCTCCTCCGTAGCTAACGCCTTCGTCAAACTTGATGCCGAGCCACTCTAGAGCCTCGATGATGTATTCCTCGGCACCAGGAACGAAGCGTTGGCTGTCGGTATCCTCGATTCGTAGGAGCATATCACCACCATGGCTATGGGCAAATAGGTAGTTGTACAGGGCTGTACGCACGCCGCCGATATGTAGCGCGCCAGTTGGGCTAGGCGCAAATCGCACTCTCACCTTTCTATTAGACATAACTATAATGTTCTTTTTTGTTGTATGCTTGGTTCTTATAAATCATGCAAAGGTACGGATATTCTCCCAATTCTATTCTTGTCGAATCAAGTAGACCTTACGCGCAGTATATCCACCGCATTCGGCTGGCAGGATACAAAGATTCACTCAAGCCGACGGGGACAAATACCACAACTCACGTAGCAGGTTACACCTTGCCTTGCTCCCTTGAGGGAGGTTATCAATCCTCCCTCCTTGCGAGGCTCTCAATAAACTCCGCTGGATATGAATACCTGATCTGCCCTTCGTCATCGATGAGCAGGACGCTCAGCACACTATCGGGGACAAGCGTTTTGCTCGCCTTGTAGCAAGCATCAGTGATATAGCGCATCAGTCTATCGAGGTCTGTCTGCTCGAGCTCTGTCCAGAGCTCTCTGGCGAGCGTGATGCGATCGATGAGTTCGTGCGCTTGAGCACTGCAAGCCGACGAGGTAGCTGCCTGATGCAGAAAGTCTCGGTTCATAACGACCTTCTTGCTATGCGTATCTAGATTGCCCTCTGCTAGCTTTACGGCTTTCCCGAGCATGATGCCCATATAGATATGAGGGACTCCGTGCTCGGCGAGCTTAGATAGCGTCTCACCGATGAAGTTGCCATACTGGACGAAGGACTGTGCTGGCAGTAGAGGGAAAGCGGCCTTGAGGTAATTCTCACTTTTGGCACCGCTATTGATGACGATCGTGTCGGCTCCTAGGGCTAGAGCTACATTCGTTTGGCGTGCTATCGAGGCAATGAAGGCCTCCGAAGAGAATGGTTTGACGACCCCAGAGGTGCCTATAACGGATATTCCCCCGATAATGCCCAGTCTAGGGTTAAACGTTTTCTTGGCTAGCTCTTCGCCCTGAGGGATGCTGATGCGGATATCCACACCTCCCTCAGGGATTAGTTTACGCACCTCGCTAGTCATCATCCGCCTTGGTGTGGCGTTGATAGCAGGCTCTCCGACCTCTATCCCGATACCAGGGAGCGTTACAGTACCGACGCCGATGCCTTGTAGAAAGCGCACCTCGGAGTGTTCGCTCGAGAGTGAGACCTCGGACCATATCTCTGTCCCATTGGTTACATCGGGGTCATCGCCAGAGTGCTTGATCGCCTTGGCTAGATAGCCCGTAGCCGTTGGGGAGACGCTCTGTATAGGGAGCGATACGGTCTCTCCACTAGGGAGCGTTACCTCTGCTATCTCAGTCTGCTCTCCATAGAGCAAGCCACGAAGGGCTGCCACTGTAGCAGCCGTAGCAGTCGTTCCTGTGGTAAAGCCAGTTTTTAGGGGAAAGAACTCTGGTACAATTCGCTCCACCGCTTTACGAAGCCCTACGGGACCATTGACCATTTGGTAGTGCTCTGGTAGGTCAGGGCGAGTAATCATGTAAATAGGGATGCCAGCAGCTAGTGCAGGAGCTATCTTTTCGTCGAAAAATCCACTCTCCCCGCTCTCCTTGGTAACCACAGCATCGGGCTGTATTTCGTCGAAGAGCTTCTGATCCTCTCCCTCGGCGAAGTATCTGATGTGTGAGGCAGGGAAGCCTGCATCTTCTGCTTTCTCTCGAGAGTCGTCTCTGTCTAGAATGCGAAAGAATGTCTCTCGCTCTGCCCAGAAGGTCTTCAGGTGTGGTATTGTATTGACGCCCGTGAGAGCCAGCAGTCTGTGAGCAGGTTGAGCCAAGAGGCGCTGAGTCATCTCCTCGTAGCTCTCACAGGGGATGATGCGAGGGTCGAGTGAGGGATAGCGACGCTCATAGCGCACTACGGGCGTACCAAGCGTTTGGGTGGCGCGCCCAATAGTGCGGTGTAGCTCGGCAGCGAAAGGGTGGGCTGCATCGATGACGAGATGAATATCGTGAGACTCGATGAAAGCTTTGATTGCCTCCTCGTCCATTGCACCCGTCAGGCGAATACCGTGTACGAGGTCTATTTGCTGTGCATCACCTTTGGTAGAGTAGTAGTAGTCTCGACCAGACTCATCTAGCACAGAGCAGACCGCTCGCCCCTCGGTCGTGCCGCCATAAACTAATATCATCGGCGGAATAGGTGTTTGAATTCGTCCGCATACAATCGAGATAGCCCCTTACGATTGTCAATAGCTTCGCCTACGACAATCATCGTCGTCAGCGTAAGGTTGTTGCTTTTGACGATTTCGGCCAGATTTCGTAGCTCCCCACGATAAATACGCTCGTCTGGCCACGTTAGGTGGTAGCATGCAGCCACTGGTGTAGTCGGAGGGTAATGCTCGAGTAGCTGAGCTTGCACGTCATCTACGATGCCAGCTGAGAGGAAAATACACATGGTACTCTGCGAGCGGGCGAGCATGTGTAGCTTTTCTTTGTTTGGCATTGGCGTACGACCTTCTCCACGTGTGAGTATGATGGTCTGGGTCTTCTCGGGGATTGTAAACTGCGAGCGCAGAGCAGCTGCCGCAGCTTGGAAGGACG
Source organism: Porphyromonadaceae bacterium (assembly GCA_030528445.1). Lineage (GTDB taxonomy): Bacteria > Bacteroidota > Bacteroidia > Bacteroidales > Porphyromonadaceae > Porphyromonas. The sequence goes on from JAUMYV010000023.1 coordinate 20,322, forward strand.
AGATGCCTGGGGTAATGTGGTAGCTCATGTTATATTCGTCGAAGAAGGCCATTTGCTCCTGAATAGCTCCATAGATACAGGGGTCGCCCGTATGTAAGCGAACCACTAGTAGACCCTTGTCATAGAATTCTTTCATGATCGCAAATTGCTCCTCTAGGTTCATAGACGCCGAGCTCCTGACCGTAGCGGTTGGTTTGGCACAGTCGGTCAGAGCACGAGGCACTAAGCTCCCAGCATAGAGGATTAGGTCGGCAATCTCTAGAAATGCTCGTCCGCGTATAGAACATAGATTTGGGTCGCCAGGTCCAGCCCCCACGATCTCGATGTGTCCACGTCGCTCAGCCTCGCGATCTATGGCTAGAGCAAATGTGAAGTCATTCCCCTGATGGATCATGCCTTTTTGTTTCTCAATGAGGATAGAGCCGAGCCTCGCCGACAGGCGAGCGGAGCTCTCGGCGACTCCGTAGACGCCCGTTACCTCGTAGACCTTTTGCGAAGGATTGGGGATCTCCACGGGCGCCAGCTCCTCGGCCGTGTAGATATCGGCTTGGCGGATATCCCAGCGGCTTAGCAACTCGCGGAGTAGTGGCTCATCTTTCTTCAGATCAATCGTGCCAATGCGATAGATGGCTTCGGGGAAGAATCCTCTCTCCCTAATTTGAGTCTCGATATACTCTGGGATATCAAGCGGATCGCACTGATATCGGCACCCCAAGCCGAACGTTAAGATACGAGGTATGAACTGTATCGTCGGGGTCGTAGTTTCGTACCGTCTTGGGCTGACAACCAGTACCAGCTCATAGTCTTCGGCTCGGAAGCTCTCCCTATCGTAGAAAATATCTACATGTGCGGCTTTGCTATGCTCAAGGTCAAAAGTTCCCCGATCCTTTATCTCTAGTAGGAGTGCAGTCTTCCGCTCGTTGGTATATAGAGCAATGGGGCGGTTTAGGCCATCGCAGTTGTTGATAGTCTTCCAGCCGTATTTCCGTCCGAGCAAATCGAGTGCCCATAGTCCTGTATTGTCGGTTTGGGTGCTGACGACGGCTTCTGCCCCTAGTGTCGCAGCTATTCGGTTCGTCAACTCGTTTGCTCCCCCAATATGGCCAGAGAGGACAGATACTACGAACCGTCCCGTACTATCTACGTTGATGACAGCAGGATCTTGGTACTTGTGTTGGATGTGCGGGGCAATGCTCCTTACGCATATCCCCATTGCTCCAATGAAAACCCATGCATCGTACTGGCGAAACCTCTCGGCTGTGAGGGTCTTGATGTCGGAGATTTGCTCTACGCTCTCGCCTGGATGAGGGGAGAAAATACTGATTTCTTTGGGGTACTCACTCAGAAGTAGGCGAGCTATCTGCTGACCAGCAGGGGAGACCGCGACGACTGCTATATTCATTATCTTGGCTTTGTTTTCTAAATATATTATGATAACACAAACTTAGATAAAAAGGTCGAAATGAGTGTTTATTTTGGTATTAGCAGGTCGATAATAGATGAGGAGCATACCGCAAGCCATCTATAAACTTACGAATGCTCCTCAAAGGCGAGTAGGGAGGCGCATCAGACTATCCCTCCCCTTATACTTTATGATTGCTAGACTATTGGATGCGCATAGGAGGCTTAACGATCTCAGCCTCGAGCTTGCGTCCACGCACCACGATGTAGATCTTGGTGCCTACTGCACTATGCTCTTTCTTGACGTAGCCCATGCCGATACCGATCTTTAGGCTTGGTGACATGGTACCAGAGGTAACTTCTCCGATGATGTTGCCCGATTCATCAGCGATCTCATAGTGGCTACGAGGTACGCCCTTATCTTTTAGCTTAAAGGCAATGAGTTTGCGAGCGACTCCTTCGGCTTTTTGCTTCTCAAGCATGACCCGCGAGGGGAAGTTCTTGCCTTCTGTAAACTTCGTGATCCAGCCTAGTCCAGCTTCTAGAGGAGAAGTTTCCTCGGTAATATCATTGCCGTAGAGACAGAATCCCATCTCTAGACGTAGAGTGTCTCGAGCACCTAGACCAATAGGCTTGATGCCTTCCTCTGCACCAGCCTCGAAGATTGCATGCCAAATCTTCTCTCCATCTTGAGGATAGAAGTAGATCTCGAAGCCTCCTGCTCCTGTATAGCCAGTATTGGATAGGATTACGTTGTCGCATCCAGCAAACTTACCTACCTTAAACGTGTAGTAGGGGATTTGGCTCAGGTCTACATCCGTGAGTTTCTGCAGTACTTTGGTAGCTAGAGGCCCCTGTATGGCGAGTTGGCCTATGTTGTCACTACTATTCTCTAGCTCTGCACCCACCTGATTACGCTCTAGGCACCATGCCCAGTCCTTGTCCATATTGGCGGCATTGACTACGAGCATATATTTCTCATCCTCGTAGCGATAGACTAGCATATCGTCCACAATACCGCCACGATCGTTGGGGAAGCAAGTATATTGGATATCGCCTACCTTGAGCTTAGAGACATCATTGCTCGTTATATTTTGCAGAAACTGAAGTGCCTTAGGACCTTTGACCCAAAACTCGCCCATATGCGACACATCAAAGACACCGACACCATTGACTACGGTCATGTGCTCGTCAATAATCCCTGTGCTGTACTCGATAGGCATATTGTAGCCAGCGAATTCGTGCATCTTAGCTCCTAGGCTTTGATGAATAGCGGTGAATGGAGTTTGCTTCATGATCAATTACATCTAATTGTTTGACTTTATTTT
>JAUMYV010000023.1:23060-26452 GCA_030528445.1 Porphyromonadaceae bacterium
AGTAATACGTGTATAAAGGTAATGAGATTATCTTAAATCTAAGGCAAATCTGTCGGTAACATTTTACACTTCTAGGGAGAAGTGTCTAGAGTGCTATCGGCAAATCTCTCGATGCAGACCCTAGACAAAACAAATCGGTGCCACACCCCTAGACTAATGGATGTGGCACCGACTATGATTGTGTTTCGCTTATGGCGACTTAATTGTCTTAGTTGCCTGCTGGCTGCCCAGTGACGAAGCGAATGTCCTTAAACTCCTTGCTCGTAGAGAGGCGCATGGTTACGCGACCATCGTCCCAGTAGCTTGGAAATCCGCCGTGGATTGCACCAACGAAGACTACCTTCACGGGGTGGAACCCTGCCTTCAGGGCACGGCTCTTATCCTTACGGCTAAATTTCTTAACCTCTCCAGCGTTGTCAATGAGCTTTTCGCCGTCAATCCAAAATTCGTCATTGTTGGTTGAGAAGAAGTACACACCATCTTCTGGCACTTCGATGTAACCCTCGGCCACTACCGCCTTGCGTGCAAACTCGTCGAAGTTATTAACTAGGCGGTCTGGTACAATCTGAGAGATCTTTTCGATGTAACCCTCCGTCCAATTCGTAGCCGAAGCAAAGTCTGAGGCCTGCATATAGTCCCCTACAGAAGTTTTGGTGCGAAGACCGTCCTTAGCGCCAGAGAGTTCGATGGCTGGGCTAAGTGCCTGCTTCTCGAAAGTAATTGCTCGGATTGGGCTTAGCTTGCCACTTGGTAGGGCAGAGGCTACCTTAATCACTTTATTCTCTGTCACCAGAATAGGAGCAGTGTACTCTGTAGAGCTAGCAGTAGGCTCACTTCCGTCTAGTGTGTAGACAATTTTAATTGGTCTAGTCGTAGTGAGCTCTAGTTTAGTGGAGTCTACGAATGCCACGAAGTTGCAGGAGCCATTAGGTTGCTCTGGCTGTGGAATGTGGTAGTTCACACCATATTGGTCTAGACGTACATAAGCATTGTTGAGGCGACGAGAGAAGTCCTCGTAGTTCTTACGAGCGTTTGGAGACCAAACCGCCTCGGCTAGAGCTAGGGTGCGAGGATATGAGCGGTACTCGCGGATTGCATTGTCGTAGAGATATTCGGCCCATACGTTGACCTGCGCCCCTAGTATGTGGTGACGCTTGTCTGGAGCAATGGCCTCTGGGATTGGATGGTAGTTATAGGCCTGCTGAAGCGGAGCATAGCAGCAGATGGCTACGGGCTCAATTTTAGGGTCGCCCTGATAGTGGTCGATGTATAGACCTCCACTACCAGGGGTCATAATTACGTCATGTCCCATATTGGCACTGGTGATGCCGCCTTCTTCTCCGCGCCAGCTCATAACGGTTGCCGAGGGTGCGAGGCCTCCTTCTAGGATTTCGTCCCAACCAATAAGACGCTTGCCATGCTTCTCGAGCATCTTTTGAGCTCTGCGGATGACGTAGCTCTGTAGCTCGTGCTCGTCTTTTAGCCCCTCTTCCTTGATGCGCTTCTGGCAGTTGGGGCAAACCTTCCAGCGATCCTTGGGGCACTCGTCTCCTCCGATGTGGAAGTATTCGCCTGGGAATAGTGGAGCTACTTCGTCGATTACGTCGGCGAGGAAATCAAATACGCTCTCCTTACCTGCGCAGTACACGTCAACCTCTATGCCCCAGATATTGCGTACGGCATAGTCATTTCCTTTTTGTGTTTTGGGGTTACAAGCAAGCTCTGGGTAGGCTGTGATAGCGCCCATTGCATGCCCTGGTAGCTCGATCTCTGGGATAATCGTTACGAAGCGTTCTTGTGCGTAGCGTACGATTTCTTTCACCTCCTCCTGGGTATAGAATCCTCCGTACTCGGTACCATCGCCTTCGATTCGCTTGCTACCTACCTCGGTCAGGCGAGGATACTTCTTGATCTCGATACGCCAGCCTTGGTCTTCTGTCAGATGCCAGTGCAGACGGTTGATTTTGAACATAGATAGCACATCGATGTGACGCTTCATCTCGTCTACGGTAATGAAGTGACGGCACACATCTATGAGCATACCGCGGTAACCAAACTCGGGTTCGTCTTTGATATCTACGGCAGGGGCGTACCAATGTACGTTATTCACGACTTTGGGGCTCTCAATCTCGGCAGGTAGTAGCTGCAGGAATGTTTGCATACCATAGAAGAGACCATGAGCCGTCTGACCGATGATCTCCACACCGTCGGCAGAGCTCTTGAGCGTATATCCCTCGTCCTTGAGCCCTAGACTTGGGTCGATGCGTAGGCTAATAGCATTAGAGTTCTTGGTTCCCTGCTCGATGGCGAGGGTATAGCCTGTAGATTTCTGGATTTTGGCAGCGAAGAACTCGGCTATTGTTTTAGCCTCGTCTCCCTCGACCATAATCTTGGTCTTCTCGGTTAGTTCGTAGTGTCCTGTGGTCTCTACGAGTTCTTTGGGGGTAGGGATGATGTTGATTCCCTTGTCATACTCGGGCGTCGTCTTCTCCACCTGTGGGGTACATCCCACAAGCAGACTGCTGACAGCCACGGCTACACTAAGCAAAGTTTTTTTCATACGAGTTTATATTGATTGATATTTTGTTCTAAGCACAAGGAGGAAGCTCCCTGCCTCGATCATCTAGCTAATCGAAGCAACGAGCCTCCTTCTTGACTATCCTAATCGTTTGTAAATACCTCGAAGCCTACCAAGCGAAGATTGGATACTTAGTCATCATTTCATTGACCTCGGCGCGCACGGCAGCAATCACGGCCTGATCTTCTGGAGCCGAGAGTACACGGTCAATCTTATCTACAATCACCTCCATCATATCCTCCTTGACGCCACGTGTCGTGATTGCAGGAGTTCCGATGCGGATACCCGAGGTTTGGAAGGCGGATCGGCTATCGAAGGGAACCATATTTTTATTCACCGTAATATCAGCCTGCACAAGAGCCTTCTCCGCCACCTTGCCCGTTAGCTCTGGGAATTTGGCACGTAGGTCGATGAGTAGGCAATGGTTATCCGTCCCTCCAGAGATGAGCTTGTATCCGCGCTTAACGAAAGCCTCTGCCATCGCGGAGGCATTTTTCTGCACTTGTGCTTGATACTGCTTAAACTCTGGTTTAAGTGCCTCACCGAAGGCAACAGCCTTGGCTGCGATGACGTGCTCTAGTGGCCCTCCCTGTATGCCTGGGAATACGGCAGAGTCGAGTAGGGCAGACATCTTTTTGATTTCGCCTTTGGGTGTGGTCTTGCCCCAAGGATTGTCAAAGTCCTTGCCCATGAGGATAATCCCGCCACGAGGGCCGCGTAGGGTCTTATGTGTCGTAGAGGTAACGATATGGGCATACTTGATAGGATTGTCCAGAAGCCTCGCAGCTATAAGCCCTGCTGGGTGTGCCATATC
>JAUMYV010000024.1 GCA_030528445.1 Porphyromonadaceae bacterium
TAGAGCAAGTCTATCTCTATATAGAGCAAAGCTTGCACCAAAGAATTCGGAGACTGCCGATAACTCACAATGGGTGTGCAGAGCAAATGTTACTGGCTATCCAGCTTCTCTTCGAGGTCTACATGGACACTATTGAGTACATTCATCATATAACAAAGACGGTGTGTCATAATGCACAAACTGCTGTGTTGCTTGCGACATTTGCTCCGCACGGACTTCGTCGTCGGCTTCGGTCACATACCTTAGTATGCTCCCGTCAGCCTCAATCTTAGCGCCTTGCATTTTGCGCATTCTGAGACACCTAAAAGGGGCTGGGCAAAATTCGATTTTGCCCAGCCCCTTTGTTATGCCTCGTAGCTCTAGCTACCGTTTGGAATCTCTAAATCGGCCATAGCCGACGTTGGTTTTGGCGCCTAGCCCCAGCTCTAAAATAATTTTCCTGAAAATCTCTGTCTTGAGTTCGGCAGGGAATAGCCCCCCATCGTAGAGTAAAAAGCGGAAGCGATACGTTACCTCTGGCTCGACGCGCAAGAAGCGCACAGGATTGGGATCGGCGAAGACACTCGGATGATGCGTGATATAGTCTTCCCCCAATAGTTTCCTCTTGGCTTTGATAGGGATTGCGTCAAAGAATATATCTCGCTCATAGATAGTCTTTGGTTTTTCTTTGCATTCTAGCCCTTTGAAGACTTCGTTGATAAAGTCTTCTTTTAGACTCTCACTGTCTTTAAGCCCTTCAAGGAGGCTTGGCTTATGCTTCTTGATCAACGCCGTGATTGCCTCATCTGCTAGAAACTCCCAATCGTTTACGGCGGCTCTTAGAGTGCCTTTAATCGACGAGGCGGGGATAACGGGCAAACCTGAGCTATAATCAAAGTACATACCAAGCTGGAAGAATGGCCCCGCCTCCTCGTCCTTAGGTTTATTGACCTCGTGGTGATAACCAATCCCGCAGAGCAGGCCGGGGTAAGTCGTCTCGAGCTCAAACCACTTGTAGGCTAGTCCACGCGTGCCGAGTTTTTGACTTAGCTCTCTCAGACGATTATCCTCCCTAAGACTGGGAGCTTGTAGAAGACCAGCTCCGCCATTGAAGCTCTCGGTATTGACCAACTGCCCCGTGGCGCTCAACTCTAGAGTGTCGAAATAGTCTTGATAATACTGCTTGCCGTAGTTCATGCCTTGCCTCCTTTCTTGCTCTTGCTAGGGTCGTCGATCTCGAAGGTACGTAGGGCGAGCTTGAGAGCAACGGCGTATTGGAGCACTTGGTCTTTGAGTTCGTTGAGCTTTTTGTCTTTGGAGAGTTCCTTAATCGTTCCGCTCCGCCCTCCAATCAAAGAGGCGATAATCTGATTGCCCTCCTTAGCATCTACGGGCTCTCCCTTTTGAGTCTTCTGCATATGGTACAAGGCCTTGAGCCATAGGCTTGGGTTACCCTCTGTTTTACTCTGGGCATCAGCCCCCTTGCTGTAGAAGATAAGGGCAGGTAGCAAACCAGACTGGATGATCGCAGGCCCTAGAGCATTGATGTAGCCCTCGTAGACCTTTGGGATTTTACCGCTTTCGCCGACAATCCCGACAGCTTGGATCGCCTCTATCGCCAGAGGAATCAGCTCTGCCAGCTCTCGCTTATTCGTAATCATAGCAGTATCGACTAGGAGAGTTTCGTGATTGTGCAGAAGCCGTAGCCAACAGAACCATTAGCCCCAATCTGCACGAGTTGACCATCCAGTTCCTTGTCAAACTCGTCGAAATACTCTTCGGGGCCAGAGACGAAGAAGACGAAGCAGCTCCCAGCTGGCACTACCTCCTCGTACCAGAGGTTTTGGCTCTCGCCATTGTTGAGCTTATTGCGGGCAATGACGGGGAGTTCCTTAGTCGCCTCTACGAGCTTGCCATGGTCTTCGTGAGACTCTACATGGGGTTGCAGAGTAAGTCCGCTCGTCCCCTTGATCTGCGTCCAAAGCGTCTCGATATTCCTCTGCCACTCGGAGCAAGAAGCTAGCTTGTAGCCTTTAGGCTCGTTGTCATCTCTTAGAGGATAGGCCAGCAAGTTAGCTTGGAAGAAGGTGAATTTCCCCGCATGCTGATTTGTCTGCTGCAGCCCCTCTCCGCCGAAGATATCCTCAATGCGTAGGCTACCCTTATTGGGGCTAGACTCAAAGAATTGCCTCAATGCCCCCTTGAGGCTCGAGGAATAGATACAAGGGCGACCATTCGTTACATCTCGCTGTACACAGTTGTCCACTACACTGTAGCTAGCGCCACCAATCCCCACATGCAGGTTGGTGAGGCATTTGATTAGATATGCTGCTGTTTTCATTATGGTTGTCTAGTTAGTTTTCTTGGGAATGAGGCAAGTATAGTTGTAGCCAATCTTATGGAAGTTATTGACCTTGAGAACTTGCGCCTCGAACGCTTTAGCCTTGTCGTCGTCCTCGAAGTAGAAAAGCGATCCGCGAGCATACAGCTCTAGAGGCGGCTGCGCCAAAAGATGCCCTCGATCGGACTCGCTTTTCTTAACACTGACCTTTATGTTGTCTTCAGTTTTAGGAATAATCACTCGAGCGAAGTCTCTAATCTCTGTAATCGCGAAGGGAACATTATCCCAATTGTCCGAAATCTTTGCATCGGAGAGTAGCAGGACAATGCTATGATGGGGGGATTTAGGCAGGTTCCGAAGCACCTCGTCGTAGCCTTCCTTGTAGGCATCCTCTGCATTATCTGCCTCTTTAATCTCCTCTACCTTCATCAAGAAAGGCTGTCGCTCACCTCCAAGGAAGACGACTTCGCTAGGGGGCAAGTTGCTCTTTTCGGAGCTAGTGTAGTAAAAGGCGAAGCATAGACTCCGGCAGGGTTTCTGCACACATTTCTCTGGCTCTACCTCACAGCCGTCTGAGTCGGTCTGCGCTGTGCAACGCTCGTTCTTGAATCGGCCAAACTCTTGGTAGAAGAAGCCATACTCATCGGGCTTCTCTTTATCCTTCTTCCACTTCTCGGCTCGCACGCCCACTCGGCAGTCTACTCCGAAGAAGTCATCCTCCGAGATTGGTGTCCCCTCGGCACTAGCCCACATCTGAGGGAGTTCTTTCTTAGGCGAATAGTCACGGAGACACTCCCCTTGCTCATCAAGCTCAAGCGGTTTATACTCCCCCTTTACTTCTTGATACCTCTTACCAATGGGGAAGTAATGTATCGGTTTTTCCTCCTCTTGGGTATCCATCAAAAAGACGGGCGACAGAGATTGTATCTGACCGAACTCGTTATCCGCCTCGGGGTTGAAGCTAAAAGGGCCAACCAGAGCGTCTGCCTCTCTCCACTTACCCTCATTAACCCTATTACAGGAATAGATCTCCGAACCAGCATGCTGGAGGTACTGATAGCGTAGCAGCCCCAAAAGAGCGGTCTGCTGGGGGAAACGAGCCGAGCGCAAGTAATAATTGACCGAATCGTCTTCGTTGAACTTATGCTTCTGCCCAAAGAAGAACTTCTCCAGTGGCGTCAGCTTAACTAAATATGTAGGCATAGTTATCTCTCCTCTTTATCAGTGATGAATTGGCAATAGCGCAGCAGGCCATAGATGAGCTGTTTGATCTCTTTTGCGGGGTAATGCTTATCAGCCAATAGGGCGATAAACTTAAATATATCAACTAAAAAGTCTCGCTTGTCTTCCTCCTTATGAATATCCTTGTCGAAGAAGTTCTCACAGAGGGCGAGCAACCTCTGCTCTCTCTTTGCTTCGTCTTTTTCGCTGTTTAGAATGGGCGTGATAACCACATCAAACATCTCATCGAACCAGTGAATCAGTCCGTCGAGCATGGCATTTTGATCGGCAGAGTACTTTTTAATCAACTCTGTAGCTTCTCTGTAGAGTCGCTGCTCTTCCTCCCCCTTTGTACTATACTTACAAGGCAAAGTGAACTCAATCTTTCGCCCACTATGCTTGTGGATCGATACCGCCACTCGGTCTCGTCCGCTACCCTTAGCCACCTTAAAGAGCAAATTATCGGCAACCTCTATCGCCTCGGCCATAGGGCTCTTGTAGTAGAAGATACTCACGCCGTAGGACATCGTCAGAGGCTGAGTTTGGGGATTATCCTCTCTAATATCATCAAATACCTTGCGAAACTCCTTACCAAACTTCTCATCTACGACCAGCTGATCCCTAAAGTCCTTGAACTGCTGCTCGACAACCTCGATGAGCTCGAAGATCTGTTTCCGATCTATGGCAAGTATGGGAGCAAAGAAAAATAGATCATCCCCTCCGATGTAGACAGGCACAGCCTTGAGGTCTTTTACCTCCTTAGCTGATCTCTCAGAGAAGCCAAAGAAATACTTAGAGAATTGCTCCATTTGCTCGGCCGTTAGCTTAGAGAGGAACTTGCCGAAACTATCGCCATCAGCCTTGACAACGGCCAGATACTTGTAGCAGTTGCGATATTCCGCTTGCTTCTCTACCGAGAGCCTAGAGTAGTCCATTGCGACTTCCTTCTCGCCCTCTGGATCCTCACTACCCTTGATTGTGTATTTCTCAATCTCCTCATCGGTCAGCCAGCCCGAAACGGCTATTCGAGAGGTCGTCTCAAAGGGAACTCTCTCACTACCTCTCTCTTTCTTTTGCACCTCGAGATAGTCGTTGATGAAGCCGTTGTTTTTAGCAAGGATTTTCTTGAACAGAGTATCCTCCTCAGTCGCGGCTTTCTGTCTAAGCTCAAGCGCATCGAGGCGGGCATTCAGACCCTTAACGAATTCTGCTTCTCCCGTACATGCCAGTGGAAAACCATAGATGTAGATATAGCTCTGGAGGTAGGCTTCTAAAGCTGATGCACTCTCGCCTCCAATCTTCTCTGCAAGGGCACGAATTACCTTGGCTTTAATCTCTTCAAGGTCGGCCTTAATTTCTTCTAACTCTTCGACTTCCCTCGCAATGATGGCCCTATCGGGGAATAGCCCAACCTGACGCAATAGCTGCTCCCCGTCCAACTTAGGGGAGTAATGGGGGGATATAACCTTATAGCCTTTCTTCGTTAGCTCTTTGAGCAGCTCTCTCATGATCCAAGAGAACATATAGCTCGCACTCCAGTAGGCCTTAACCTTGCGAGCCTTGCCGAACGTCTTAACGATCGGCCCGATCGTAATAGCTGTGTATGTATTCATCATAAATCTTTGACTAACCTGAGATCTCTATCCTCTACAAAATCTAAAAAATCGCCCAAGAAGTCTTTCACGCCCCCTAGCTCATCCTTGGTGGGGGTATAGACGGGCTCGGAGAGCTCCTCTCCCCCTTGAGGCTTATAGGCAAAAGCAAACTTCGCTCCAAACAATTCTTTGGGCACCTCCGAGAGGATTAGGTAAACGACATCTTTGATTGGCTTGTAAGTAATCGGCGAAGCAAAACGTTTGATCTCTGGATGCGAAACCGTCACTCGCTTATTCTGCTGTGGGAACTCAAAGTGCCCATGCAGGCCAAGCAACGCACGAATGTAACGCTTATCATAGCTCTTCGTATCTGGCTCTGTACCCAAACCGACCAACTTCCGCTCGATAGGCTTCTCCCACTCAAGGCTCTGCTCATGAGAGTAGATTCTAATCTCGGAGTATTGCTCCCTCTGGCCTGTCTTAATCTTATTATGAAACTTCGCAATCTGCTCCATCTGATAGGGCACATTTGCCTTACTCACGAGGCAGTCTACTACCTCTAGTTTAAGCATCTTGTCGGCAACATTCTTCCTCAAAGAGGACAACGGCATCCCATCAAGATAAGCTAGTGTAAAGCTCCCGAAGCCCTTCGTCTGCCTTGCGCCGAAGTTGTGCAAGAGGAAAAACGCCTCTAGATGAGTCTCAATAGCCTCTCGTAGCTTCGGGTGTTTGGTGTAGATCTCACCCCGTACTCTACCCACCTGAATCGCTAGTCGAGGCTGCCCCTCTCGCTTATTGAGCCATTCCTCGTTGGCAAAGTAAGGGGTTATGGGAAGGATCTTCACCTCTCCAAGCTCCTTCTTGTTCCTTAAGTCGTTCTTGAGTTTATTCGCTTTTTCTTGGTTAAGCCGACTTAGAGGCAGGTATGTTTGTACAGACTCTCCCTCGGGCAGGGTAAAACGCAGCTTATAGTCCAACGCCCCTTTCTCTTGGGAGATAAACCAGTTCGGATTCAAATCTTCTTTCTTGAGCTCTCGGAGGAGATACCGATCGAGCTTGGGCTTAACCTCTGAAGCTCGTAACGTAGCCCCCTCGTACTCCGACTGAAAGTGAATAATCGGGGTGTGCTGTGTGAGCTGAAATTCTAGTTTGTGCATAGCTATTTCTTGGGTTTAGAGCCCGAGTCTTCTTGTTCTTTTTCGATCTTCTCTCTCCCAATCCAAGCTTTGATAATCTCTTCGTTGCTCTTGACAAGGGACTGGATGACGTCCTTCAAGTCAGATAACTGCACGTTAAGACTCGTAGTCCCTAGACGAAGTTGAGCTAGTTTCTCCTCATACTGAAGCTCTTCTGAACGTCTTTTGTTGTTGTAACACTTGATTATCCAAATACCGATAAGGATTGCGGCCAAAATGAGTATCAAGCAGAATACGTGAATGCATTTAATTCCCATAGCTTTTATTTTTTAGTAGTTAGATAGCGTGCAATAATAGGAGTGAGCAGACAGAGGACGATAATAATGATTGTAAGCACATCCCCCAAAGTCCAACTATCAGCAGAGACACTCTGCCCCCAAAGGTAACCTAAGAAGCCCTCCTTAGCAAAGAAATTAACCCCTAGAGCTCCTATGATAATGCCGATAGGTAAGTAAAACGCAGCCGTTTTGTTGAGTTCTCCTTGTTCCTCCACATCTAGATAATCAAAGAGTTTGGATAGGTCATCCTCTAGTGCCTTGACATCATCTGTAATCCCCATATTCTGCTGGAATAGCTGGTGCATCTCAATACCTTGGATTTGAGAGCTTACCTCACGGAAATGAATCTCGTTCATGAAGCGGATATAATCCTCGTAGAGCTCCTTGATATTTCGGCTTACCTGTCGTCTATTCTTGCGAATCTGACAAGTGAGGTAGGTAATCTCTCCTCTAAAGCGCAGGATAGAGGCTCGCTGTACCAAGCAGAGCACCGCCATTCGGTAGTACATTGTCATGAAGTGCCCCTCCAGTATAGGCCAGGTTGAGAGATAAACCGAAGAGTCTCGAGTAATCCCAATCAAAGACCCCTCTCCAATCCATCGAGCATAGGTACTACTTTCTATATCGCTCAGCTGCACAGCATCATTGCTCACGCCCTTAAATCCTCCATCCCCGAAAAGGTAGCGATACCAAAAATCGCTTGTATCTTTTGGTTTGTAAAAGCATTCCTTTGAATTAGAAACTGACGCCTTAAGCTGTTCTGTAAACGTCTCATTCTTGTAGAAGCTCAAGAAGTACATCCGATCGTCCATAACGGGAGAGATGCGGATCTTCCCCTTGCGCTCGTCGCAGTCTCTAAAGACAAAGCGACAATAACTATCCCCAACCCTATCTGTTGGCTTGTGTCCAAAGATTTGACGGATATGGTCGGGAGGCAGGAAGACCCCTCTGTGATCTATCGGCTCTGTATATTGCTCGAAATCATCGTGGAAGTTTAACTCTCTCAGATGCCCCGAAATAGAATCAGCAAGGAAAGAGTCTTTAACTTGAGACAAATCTGTTCCAGACTTATACTGTGGATAAATACGCCGCCCAAAGTCATTGATGCGCAGAATATCCTCTTGATTGGGGTACTTATCATTCCTCAAGAAAAACGACACAACACCTACTCCCGTATCAAACACCTGTAGCGATATTTTCTCAAGGACTAACTTATACTCCTCCGCACATTCTCTAATCTTGATATTGTACGAGCCTCCCGCTTCGGCAAGCTCATAGCAGTAGACCGACTCATTCTCTTTCGTGGCAAAGAGGGCGGGGCGGACGAAAGGATGAAAGTAGACATACTCGCTGTAGTGCTCGGCGGAGGTGCCGATCTCGAAGTAGGTGCGCTTTAGAGGGCTGACCTTGGAGAACACGCTATCGAAGGCCTTGAGGCTCGTGCGCTCACGATAGGGGCTATCGCCCTTGCCCGAAGAGTGGGCGATGTAATCCCACTGAAAGGGAAAGATAAAGATATGGCGGCTATGTCCTGCTAGTTGCATAGAGATTAAATTACGATTAGACTGGTTATGGATCGCATCAAACCGATGCCTCATTGGTCGTATCGCCCTCAATCGCCCCTCAAGGGGTAGGTCGTCTTTGCGCTGTGGAGCCTTCGGTTTGACTGCTAAGATAATCATTTACAACTTGACAATAGAAGCATCACAGATCAAAAAAATCCTTATGCGAAAAATTCAGAGTCCGCTCTTAGTCGCAGGACGCTGATACCGGCTGTTGTACCCAAGCAGACAAATAAGACCAAATAGGTGATTATTGTGTAATTTTACCCTCAAAAGCAGATTGATATGCAGAAGCAAACGCTCAACCTAGGCGGTCGGCTCGTAAGTCTAGACAAGCCCCTCGTGATGGGGATTGTCAACGTAACGCCCGACTCCTTCTACGGAGCTAGCCGTACCCAAGCCCTAGACGAACAGAGGGCTCGCATCCGCCAGATCATTGACGAAGGCGGTGCTATCGTAGATGTAGGGGCTTACAGCTCGCGCCCCGGAGCTGACGACGTCTCGCCCGAGGAAGAAAAAGCTCGCCTAACCCCTACGCTCGCCATGCTGAGGGACGAATTCCCCGAGATTGCCGTATCGGTAGATACTTTCCGTGCCGATATGGCCGCATGGGCAGTGGAGGAGTATGGCGCACAGATGATCAATGACATCTCGGGTGGGACGCTCGACGACAATATGTTTCGTACCATCGCCCGACTACAAGTGCCCTACATCCTCATGCACATGAGGGGCACACCCCAGACCATGGGCGAGCTGACGGCCTACAACGACCTAAGAGTAGAGATTCTGGACTACTTCACCGAGCGCGTTGGCCAGCTCCGTGACCTTGGGCTACACGACCTCGTCGTAGATGCAGGCTTCGGCTTCGGCAAGACACTAGAGCAAAACTACGAGCTGATGACCTATCTGCAGGATCTTCGCTCGGCACTTGAGCTCCCGATGCTCCTCGGCATCTCGCGCAAGAGTATGATCTACCGTGCCCTCGATGCTACGCCCGAGGAAGCCCTCAATGGCACGAGCGTGCTACATACCTATGCACTCCTGCAGCAGTCGGCCGACATCCTACGCGTACACGACGTACGCGCAGCTGTCGAGTGCATCGAGATTACCCAGCGCCTCATGCAGATCCCCAAACCCGAGGATAACCCCGTAGAGATCCATACGAAGCATTCATCCTAACTAGAGATACTTCCTAGACAATCCCCTATCCCTCCGCTCAAACGACTATCTATCCCTATGTGGTGGTTACCGATTACGCTCAAAGATGTAGTGGACATCGTCCTACTGGCGCTGTTGCTCTACTATATATATACGATCCTACGCAACTCTGGTAGCAAGGCCCTCTTCACGGGCATCATGACCTTCATAGCCCTATGGATCATCATCTCTCAGGTTCTAGAGATGCACCTCGTAGGGGCGTTGCTGGATAAGTTCGTCAATATAGGCTTCTTGGTCATCATCATCATCTTCCAAGAGGAAATCAAGAAGTTCCTCGTCACGATCGGTTCGGCCGAGCGATGGAAGCGCATCAAGCGCCTTTTCCGAGACAAGCCACAGAGCGAGGAAGACGATCGCCACATTGCGCCGATTCTGCTCGCCTGCGTCAATATGGCGCGTAAAAAAACGGGAGCACTCATCGTGCTACAGCAAAACATCGACCTCTCGGCATGGCTCCATGCGGGCGAACGCTTCAATGCCGATATCAATGCTCGACTGATTGAGAATATCTTCTTCAAAAACAGCCCTCTGCACGATGGAGCTATGCTCATTGCTCGTGGACAGATCCGTGCCGCAGGTTGCATCCTGCCTGTAGCCAACAATCCCGACTTGAACAAAGATCTAGGGCTGCGACATCGAGCGGCTCTAGGGATGTCGCAGAAAACCGATGCCCTCATCATCATCATCAGCGAAGAGCGCGGAGCTATATCGGTGGCACATCTAGGTGAAATCATCACCAACATTACTGCTGAGCAACTACAAGACATGCTTAGCCGAAGCATGCACTAGCCCTAGCTCGTACCATCGAACTAGACCATAAGATTTATATTTTAGACCAAATTTCAGAATGTTAATGAGAGAAATGCCTTGAGAATGGGCGAAAAACAGCAGACCGCGTATTTGCCCCCTAGCGGGCTCTAGATTGAGTTAGCCCCCCTTTGGGGCACATAGTTCCAGCTGATCCAAATACCCCCTTAAAGCACACAACTCAAATCAAACTAATAATCAGATAGATAGGAAATTATTTAGCTCGATTTTATCTAAGCGGATCAGTCATTTCAGCATTTCTCTGCACTAATCTTTTCGGATGCGTGTACACATCGGGGCGGATTAGTCCTACAATCCGAAAAAATCTCTCACAGATTTTCCGCGAAGGCGAACCAATCGCCCCAAATCGCCCTCTCGTTTGCCCGAATTTCCGCCCAATTCATTTACACTCTTTAACCAAAAACGCGAAAAACTGATTTCTCGAATCATTGGACTTTTCGATGGTGGTTTTCAGCTTGTAGTGACGCCGACCAGCGGGCGGGACGAATACTCAAGGCTGTTAATCCCAGCGTTGCGCGCTACCGTGCTACAGGGGAGAAGTAGGTGCTATGATGTGGCTGATCGACGGATTGGTGCTATTTTTGTAGAAAACAAATGACTGAGTTATGAAACAGATAGCCCAAGAGGTACGCGAGGAACTATTGGATCGCTTCCTCCGATACGTCGCCATAGATACCCAGAGCGACGAACGTAGCGAGTCTTTCCCCTCTACCGACAAGCAACTCACCTTGCTCAACCTATTGAGAGACGAACTAATCGCTCTAGGCGTTGGCAATGCTCGTGTAGACGAATACGGCTACGTCATGGCGAGCCTGCCAGCCACACCCGGACATGAGAGCGCTACGCAGATCGGCTTCATCGCCCACGTAGATACCAGCCCAGACCTCTCGGGGGCGGACGTTCGCCCACAGCTCATCAACAACTATCAAGGCGAGGATATTCGCCTCGGCACCTCCGACTATGTGCTAAGCCCCAAGCAATTCCCCGACCTAGAGCTACACCTCGGGCACGATCTGATTACTACCGACGGCACAACCCTGCTCGGGGCGGACGATAAGGCAGGCGTGGCGGAGATTATGACCTTCGTCGCCTACCTGATGCGCCACCCAGAGGTCGCACACGGCCCTATATCTATTGGCTTCACTCCCGACGAGGAGATTGGCCGCGGTGTAGACCACTTCGATGTGAAGCGCTTCGGTGCTCAATATGCCTACACGGTCGATGGTAGCCAAGAGGGAGAGCTGGAGTACGAGAACTTCAATGCCGCCTCCGCTCGCATCGCTGTGCAGGGGCGCAACGTACACCCGGGCTATGCCAAGGGGAAGATGATCAATGCCCTGCAAGTACTGCACGATATTCACAGCCTATTGCCCGAAGCCATGCGCCCCGAGTGCACCTCGGGCTACGAGGGTTTCTATCATCTGATCGGCATGTCTGGCTCTGTAGATCAAGCTCAGGCAAGCTACATCATTCGCGACCACGATAGAGCCCTTTTCGCTGAGAAAAAAGCAGCTCTAGAACGAGCCGTACAGACCATTAACGCCAAGATTGGCACGCGTGTGGCCACGCTTGACCTACGCGACCAATACTACAATATGCGCGAGCAGGTACTCCCACACTGGGCTCTCATCGAGCGTGCCGAGCGTGCGATGGAGCGCGCGGGGGTGCGTCCTCTGATTCGCCCGATACGAGGGGGGACAGACGGCTCTCGCCTCTCGTATATGGGTCTGCCATGCCCGAACCTCTTCGCAGGGGGGATGAACTTCCACGGACGCTATGAGTATGCCTCCCTCACGACGATGTGCCGTGCCGTGGAGACGCTCGTGCATCTGGCTAATCTCTGGCGCGAATAGGATGAGGCAGTCTGCGATAGGTCTACCCCTAGGAGCACATGCCGCTAGAGTGCTAGAGCAGATGAATGAGGCTGGGAGGGCACGTGAGCCCTTCTTCTTCGCTCTAGACTATGAGCTACAGGAGGGCATTTTCCTTGCCGACCCTCTGGGTGCGGGAGCAGAGACGGGAGGCATCCAGTTCTCTATCCACGGACGCCATACACCACTTGTGGATAACTATCCTCTGCCATCGCTACTGGCTATTACCCCAGAGACGGAGTGCGAATATGCCGAGCGATTTGCGTGTGTCTACAAGGCTCTAGAGCGTGGCGATAGCTTCCTGACAAACCTAACGATCCGTACACCAATCGAGCTAGAGGGAAGTCTGGAGGCTATTTATGCACATAGTCATGCACCATACAAACTATTGGTTCCCGACCGATTTGTTTGCTTCTCTCCCGAGCGGTTCGTCCGCATCTCGGGGCAGACCATCAGCACGAACCCGATGAAGGGAACGATCGATGCCGCACGCCCCGATGCCGCAGAGCACCTATTGGCAGACTACAAAGAGGGGGCAGAGCACTACACCATAGTCGATCTGATGCGCAACGACCTGAACCGCATTGCACACAAGGTGCGCGTCGAGCGGTTCAAGTACCTAAGCCATATCTCGACGAGTCGGGGCGATATCCTGCAGATGAGTAGCGAGGTGGTGGGAGATCTGACGGAGAGCTGGCATGACCATATAGGCGATCTGATACTGGAGCTATTGCCTGCGGGCTCTATATCGGGTGCACCCAAGGCCAAGACCTCAGAGATAATCCATGAGGCGGAGAGCATCCCTAGAGGCTTCTACACGGGAATCTGTGGCTACTACGATGGCAGAGAGCTAGACTCGGGCGTCTTGATTCGCTACATCGAGCAGGACGGGCGAAGGCAATACTACTACCGCTCGGGAGGTGGGGTAACGATCAATAGCCAGTGCGATGAAGAGTATCGCGAGTGCATCCAAAAAGTTTACCTGCCATGTCAGTCGCCCTCGTAGAGAGCATACGCATCGAGGGCGGGCAGCTACAGCTCCTCCCCCTGCACGAGGCACGTATGCTTCGCACTCTGGGGGAGCTTGCCCCAGAGGGTAGATTGCTCACTATGCTCAAACAGAGGGGGCTATTCGTTCTCCTGGAGGCATATCTACCAGAGCACCTCCCCGAGGCGCGTACCAAACTTCGCTTCGTCTACGGGGCAGACACGATGGAGCCACCTACGCTCACTCCCTATCAACCTAGAGAGATTGGGTGCATCAGACCCGTGTCTCTCCCCGATGGGGCTAGCTATCGGCATAAGTGGCTCGACCGCTCTGTGCTCGTTCGACCAGAGGCTCTGGCCACAGACGAGGAGCCACTCTACGTGGTAGCAGGGCGGATTACAGACACAAGCTATACCAATGTTGCCCTACGCATAGGTGGGCTATGGCGCACACCAGCGTCGCCACTGCTCGCAGGAGTCATGCGTGCTCATCTACTGGAACAGGGGCTTATCCTCCCCGAGGTGCTTACCCCAGACGATCTAGAGCGTGCCGACGCCATTAGGCTCTTCAATGCGATGATGCCTCTAGAGGATTGTATCGAGATTAACCTCTCTCACTGACCATCAACCATGCAGATAAACACACAGAACAAGGCTATTCTGGCCACACTACTCGGAGTCTCAATCATCGGGCTATCGTATGTATTCATCAAGATCGGGCTGTACACCTCTACGCCTCTCGATTTGCTTGCCGATAGACTGCTCGTGGCCTTCGGGGGCATGCTACTGCTACGCTGGGGCGGGTTAGTCGCCGTGGAGCGAGTCTCAAGGCAAGACCGCTGGCGTCTTCTGCTCTTCTCCCTCCTCTTCCCTACGGGCTTTTTTGCTCTGCAGGCTCTAGGATTGGAGCTGATTCCTGCTAGTGAGGCCGCCATCATCTATGCCCTCTTGCCTGCCTTTACCCTCGCAGGCAGTCGTCTGATACTCGGTGAGCGAACGAGGCGACATCAGAGAGTTGGGTCTTATCTCGCCGTTGCGGGTGTGCTGTACATTACGGCGCAGTCGCTGCAGCAGCTCTCGTTCAATGTATGGGGCTATCTATTCATTTTTGCCTCGCTTATTGCCATTGTCTTCTACTTCATTTGCCTCAAGAGCATCACGCGTAGCACCCCCATTACCACAATTACCTACTACATCCTCCTCTACTCGAGCTTGACGGTCAATGCGTTTCGGCTGATTAGCCACACTGCTACAGATGGCTGGGAGGTCTATTGGGAGCAACTAACTCTGAGCTATTGGGGTGCGATTCTATATCTTGGGTTACTGTGTACGCTCTGCACGTCTTTCCTAACCAACTACGGCATCAAGCACCTGCCGACTAATCTCCTCGGGGTATTCAATAACCTAAGCCCCATCATCGGCCTATTCGCAGGCGTCTTGATTCTCGGCGAAGAACTACACACCTATTACCTCTATGGAGGGCTCGTTGTACTGCTGGGATTAGTGCTGAGTTCATATTCTAGGGCGGAGGAAAAACCTTAGTCTCGACACCCATCCTTTGATGTGTGCTTTATCTGTATATGGGAGCTTTTGCAAAGGTCTCGTATATTGTCTTAACTTTGTGACAGAGAACTGTTAGACGTGGCAGGGTTACGACGATGCATCACTTAGGTGTACTACCTGCCTCCACGCAAGAAGAGAAAGCCGTATCGCATCGTCTAGGGAGGCAATCGCCAAAAGCAAGAGTACTTAATCATTGTTTCACAATCTAATTTCATTACAACTATGCCTCAAAAAGAAAAAGATTTAAGTCCAGTGCTCAACGCTGAGACACTTAAGATCGACTATAGCTCGGTCAAGGAATTTCGTGAGCTAGACCTCGAGGAAACAGCCAATCGTAAACTACGTACGTTTACTCAGTACAGGCGTGTACGCCCTCTGCGAGATAAGCCCATTCGCAGACCGGTGGCTCGCCCAAGTATGAAGCCCGATATGGTGTACTTGGAGAAGTATTCGCCCAAGCACTACCCCAAGGGGCGTATGCTCGTCATCGTCAACGACGATCTCTACCCCTTCGTCAAAGAATCAATCACTCAGTATGTGCGCGACTTGGCCTATGCCGGGCACTATGCCGTGACCTATCGCTACAAGGGGGGTACAGCCACGCAACTACGCGACTTTATCCGCAGGTTTAGAGTTAAAGACCAAGAGCGCACCATACGAGGCGCAGTGCTTGTAGGCACGCTGCCTGTAGCATGGTTTGAGCATCAGGAGAAGAATGGACGAACCGAGAACTTCCCCTGCGACCTCTTCTTCATGGATCTCAACGGCAAGTGGAAAGATCCGGACAAGGACGGCGACTTCAACACGCACGCAGACAATGTGTACCCTGAGATATGGGTGGGGCGCATCTGGACGCCAACGATGGGTGGTAATGATCCAAACCTAGTCAACGACTACTTCGAGCGCAACCATGCCTTCCGAACAGGATATCTCGGATGCACCAATAAGGCGCTAGCCCTCGTAGATGACGACTGGGCGGGTTTTGGCGATTGTGCCCTAGACGAAGCTCTCCCTAGCTCCCATGTGACGGTGCATACCAACAAGGAGAAGACTACGGTGCATACCTATAAGTACGAGATGACGAAGTCGTGGGCTTGGGCTCAAGTTTGCGCACACTCCAATGCGCTCTTGCATGCTTTTAGGCTCCCCAAAAAGATTACGGGCGAAGCACTCAGGGATCTGGTAATCCCCGTCAGCTACATCCGAGATCAAAACCCTTCGCAAGCCTTCTTCTACAACCTCTATGCAAGCAGCAACGCTAGATACACGCAGGCAGACTATATGGGAGGCTGGTATATCTTCGACAAGGAAGGCTTCGGCATCAATCCGGGTATGGCAGCTATCGGTAGCACGTGTACCGGTGCGATGCTTTACTTCGAGAACTTCTACAGACCTATGGCTGTCGGCTCTAGCATCGGAGAGGCTCTGCTACAGTGGTGGAGCCAGATAGGCATACACAACGACTTTGTAGTTGCACGGTTCTATGGATTGACCTTGCTTGGCGACCCAACGCTCAACTGGTGGCATGGAGCTGTACCACGTATGCTCAAGCCATTGCCCGAGCAGGAATTCAGCCACTATCCACGCGAGACCCGATTCGAGTGGGAGCCTGTGCAGATTGAGGGTATGGAGGTCGAGTACCATGTCGAGATTGATGCGGAATGGGCAGCCAAGGGGGCAGGGAAATGGGCTCCAGAGGATAATCAGGAGTGGCTCAAGTACAAGGGTATCAAGACCAACTATATCGACCATATATTCGTTGGAGCACAGCGTGGTCGCTGGCGTGTAAGAGCCAAGGTCGGCGATATGCTCTGCCCATGGAGCGAGTGGTCTTACTTCCGCTACACGGTCTAGGATAGATGACTCACTAGGGAGGCGGTGCATCGAGAAATACATCTTGGTGTACCGCTTTTCGTTTGTCATAACGTGTCGACATGCCTGATAAACACCAAGAACTGATTTTCAAGTATTTTACAATAACCTCGTGCGCTAGTCGCTGAAAATCCTCGAATATTAGGAGCTTGGAGCTCGATTTGTAGTGCAAACGAATAGATAAAAACTATTACCTTTGTGTGTCAATATATTAACTTAGGTAAAGGAGCTATTCATCACAATGGAGAAGATCATTCGCAAGGCATTGGTATCTGTCTATCACAAAGAGGGTTTGGCAGAGATTCTAGCCGAACTTAATCAAGCAGGTGTCGGGTTTATATCCACAGGAGGTACACGTGCCTTCATCGAGTCTCTGGGGTATCCCTGTGAGGCTGTCGAGGACTTGACTCAATATCCCTCTATGCTGGGCGGACGCGTCAAGACGCTACACCCCGCTATTCTTGGCGGTATCCTAGCGCGTCGTGACCACAAGACCGACCAAGAGGAGGTTGCCAAATACAAAATCCCGCTGATTGATCTGATTATCGTAGACCTCTACCCCTTCGAGGCTACGGTAGCCTCTGGTGCGACTCCCGAGGGAATCATCGAGAAGATTGACGTGGGGGGCATATCCCTTATCCGTGGAGCTGCCAAGAACTTCGCCGACGTCGCGATCGTTGCCTCTCAAGCTCAGTATGCACCTCTATATGATATTCTCAAGGCTCAGGGAGCTAAGACGACACTAGAGCAGCGTCGAGCTTTCGCTCGCGATGCTTTTGCTGTGAGCTCTGGCTACGATGCAGCGATCTTCCGCTACTTCGACGCCGATGCACAGACCGCTTTCCGCCCCTCTGCCGACCATCCACAGCCTCTGCGCTACGGAGAGAATCCGCATCAGAGAGGCTTTTTCTTTGGCGACCTAAGTCGTTATCTCGAGCAGCTACACGGCAAGGAACTATCCTACAACAATCTGCAGGACATCGATGCCGCCATTCAGCTAATCCAAGACTTCGAGGAGCCAAGCTTCGCCATCCTCAAGCACAACAATGCTTGCGGGTTTGCCTCCCGCCCTACAATCCTAGAGGCTTGGGAGGCTGCATTGGCCTGTGACCCTGTTTCTGCTTTCGGGGGAGTGCTGATAGCCAATCGCCCCATTGACCGAGCTACAGCCGAGTCAATCAATCAGCTCTTCCTCGAGGTGCTCATCGCTCCAGAGTTTAGCCCAGAGGCGCTTGAGGTACTCAAGAGCAAGAAAAACCGCATTCTACTCGTGCAGAAAGCTCGTATCGAGAGCCAGTGGACATACCGCTCTATGCTCGGCGGAGTGCTCCAGCAGGAGAGCGACACAGCCGTAGAGACAGCTAGAGATATGCGCCCCGTGACGAAAAAGACAGCGACAGAGCATGAGGTCGAGGATATGATACTGGCCAATAAACTCGTTAAGCATAGTAAGAGCAACGCCATCGTACTGGCCAAGGACGGTCAGCTCCTAGCCTCTGGTATTGGGCAGACCTCTAGAGTGGATGCCCTACGCCACGCTATTGACAAAGCGCGTGGCTTTGGGTTCTCGCTCGAGGGTGCAGTACTCGCTAGTGATGCTTTCTTCCCCTTCGACGACTGCGTTACCCTAGCTGCCGAGGCTGGTATTACCGCCATTGTGCAGCCCGGGGGATCGGTTCGTGACGAAGATAGTATCAAGAAAGCCGATGAACTCGGCGTAGCTATGGTATTCACTGGGGTGAGACACTTCAAACACTAATCAGGCATTATAGGCCTACAAAGAAGACTAAAACAAACAGACAGAATGGGACTATTCACCTTCAGACAAGAATTGGCCATGGACCTAGGGACGGCCAATACGATCATAATCAAAGACGGCAAGATCGTTCTAGACGAACCCTCGGTGGTTGCCTTCGACGTCCGTACAGGCGAGATGATCGCCGTGGGGACTAAGGCGCGCGAGATGTACGAGAAGGGCAATGCCAATATCCGTACGATTCGCCCACTGCGCGATGGAGTGATTGCAGACTTCAACGCTGCCGAGAAGATGATCCGTGGGATGATCCGTATGATCAGCCGTCGTCGTAGCTGGTTCACGCCATCGTATCGGATGGTCGTGTGTATCCCCTCGGGCAGTACTGAGGTGGAGATCCGTGCCGTGCGCGACTCTAGCGAGCACGCAGACGGACGCGATATATACATGATCTACGAGCCTATGGCTGCGGCCGTGGGCGTGGGCATCGATGTACTGGCTCCAGAGGGACATATGATTGTAGACATAGGCGGCGGTACGACAGAGATTGCCGTCATCTCACTTGGCGGTATCGTCAAGGATGAGTCGATCCGTACGGCTGGCGATGAGTTCACTCGCGACATTATGGATCACATGCGTGATGTGCACAAGGTCAAGATTGGGGAGCGCACAGCCGAGCAGATTAAGATCAATGTAGGCGCGGTCTATATGGATCTCGACAATCCTCCTACGGACTATCTAGTGCGTGGTGCCGACATGATGAATACGAAGCCTCGCGAGATTATGGTCAACTATCGTGAAAT
Source organism: Porphyromonadaceae bacterium (assembly GCA_030528445.1). GTDB lineage: Bacteria > Bacteroidota > Bacteroidia > Bacteroidales > Porphyromonadaceae > Porphyromonas. The sequence goes on from JAUMYV010000024.1 coordinate 19,068, forward strand.
CTGCGAATGTCTGGAGAAGTCTATCCTCAAGATTGAGAACGCAATCCTCAAAACGCTCGACGAAACACCTCCCGAGCTATACTCCGACATCTGCATCAATGGCGTGGTGCTAGCAGGTGGTGGTGCACTGCTTAGAGGTCTGGATAAGCGTCTGACCAATCGCTTCGGCATTGAGTTCAAGATCGCAGAAGATCCGCTACACGCTGTGGCTATCGGTACGGGTGTTGCGCTCAAGAACATCGATACATTCAACTTCCTCATTCGATAGCACGTAGAAGCTTACTCCTCTTGTAGGCTGGCTGTGTGCCCATCTGTCTTCAATTACCTTAGAGTCTGTGCCGTAAATCTCTGCTATTGGATTTATGACACAGGCTCGCCCTATTAAACTCATCCACTAGTGAATAAGCTGATTGACTTCATCATTGCGCACAAACATTGGTTCCTGTGGCTCGTGCTGCAGGCTATTGCCTTGTTGCTACTGATGAATGATGGGCTGTATCGCCGCAGCGTCTCGATCTCTGCGACCAATATGGTCGTTGGACGCCTAAATGAATGGATGACAGAGGGGCGTAGCTATCTCGATCTTAGGCGCAAAAACGAATTGCTTCTGCAGGAGAACGCTCGCCTAGAGCACGACTACATCGCCCTCAAGCGTGCCGTCAATGATGCCGAAGCGGAGGGCAAGCTCCCCGACAGCTTGCTCTACAACGTGCAGGGAATGACGCGTAGAGAGGTCGTAACGGCTCGTATCGTCAATCTAGTCAATAGAACGGGCGATCTCTACTACATCATCAACCGAGGAGAGCAAGACGGCATACGCGCCGATATGGCTGTAATGAGCGAACACGGCGTTATGGGGACGGTGATGCAGGCTTCGCAGCACTACGCCGTGGTCATCCCAGTCATCAACTCCAAGCTCAAGCTCAGTTGCTCACTCAAGGGCAAGGAATACAGAGGGACGCTTAGTGCTCAGGGGCTCAATGCCCCCGTCATTCTCGGCGGATTGCCTCTACATGCCCAGGTGCAGGCTGGCGATACAGTACAGACCAGTGGCTACTCGTATGTCTATCCCGAGGGACTCATGGTCGGCATCATAGAGAAGAGTGATACCGAGGGAGTAGAGGGATCGGAGACCGCCTTCGGCACGTATCGCATCCGTCTGGCGACCGACTTCGAGCGTTTGAGCTACGTTTATGTTCTGCCAAGTCCACCGATGAGCGAAGCTCTAGAGCTGGAGAAAACTGCTCTTCCAGATGAATAGTACTTGGTTTCGGTTTATCTTGACGAGCCTGCTCGTCATCGTGCTACAAGTATGGGTGCTCAACCCCATAGCTCTCTATCGTGTAGCTACACCATACATCTATCCCGTTCTGCTCCTGTTCTTACCCATCCGTCTGAAGCCCACGGCGCTCACGCTGATTGGCTTCACGCTCGGCACAATCATAGATCTGCTAGGCGTCACGCCGGGACTGCATGCCTCGGCTCTGACCTTCGTTGGCTTCCTGCGCTACTACCTAGTCAAGCCAATGCTAGACAAGAATATGCCCGACTATCTACTCCCTCTGTACGATACGCTCAAGGGTGGTTCTATCCTTCTGCTCGTCGAGCTGATGACGCTACATCACGTGGTGCTGTATCTACTGGATGCAGGTCAGTACTTCGATCCGACTTTCTTCTTGATACGCTTGGGCTCTGGCTGGCTCTATTCTATGGCTCTAGCACTCATCGTACTCTTCATCTTCTCTATCCGCCTCCAACCACGTCCGGGTCATGGTCAATGATAGATTTTATAGTCGGCGGATTCTTTTCATCGCTGTTACTATCGCGATAATCCTGATTTACATAGCTCGTCTTTTCTATCTGCAAATCCTAAGCGATGGCTACAAGGAACGCGCAGAAAACAATGCCTACTACATCAAATCCATTCATCCCTCCCGAGGCGTCATCTACGACCGTCGCGGTAAACTGCTCGTTGCCAATCGCCCTGCCTACGACCTGATGGTGACGATGAATGAAGCACGGCATAAGCTTGATACGACTAAGCTGGCAGAGGTCATCGGGATGCCTAGAGAGGAGCTAGCCGAGCGGCTGGATCAGGTCAAAGATCGACGCCGCAATCGAGGCTACTCGCCCTACACAGCACAGTTACTCATCTCGCAGCTCGAGCCCGAGGAGGTGGGGCGCTTCCAAGAGCAACTCTACAAATTCCCCGGCTTCCACATCCAGAGCCGTACGGTACGCCAATACGACTATCATCACGCAGCACACATCCTTGGTTATCTAGGCGAAGCCAGCCCATACGATCTGGAGCGAGATAGTGCTCTCGTAGCTGGGGACTATGTGGGCAAGAGTGGCGTTGAGCGCTTCTACGACAAGGCACTTAGGGGGATTAAGGGGCGAGAAATCCTACTTAGAGACTCCCGTGGGCGCATCAAAGGGCGGCATAATTCTGGCCAAGATGATACCCAGCCCATCAATGGGCAAGATCTCTATCTCTCCATTGACAGTGATTTGCAGGCGCTAGGCGAAGAGATGATGCAGGGCAAGCGTGGGGCAATCGTCGCCATCGAGCCAGAGACGGGAGAGGTTCTGGCATTGGTTACGTCGCCGACTTTCGACCCCGCCCTACTGGCTGGCAAAGACAAGGGTGAGCAGCACCGCTTGCTCGAGGAAGTCCCAGGGAAGCCTCTATTCAATCGTGCGATCATGGGCACCTATCCCCCAGGATCGACCTTCAAGCCTGCTCAAGCAGGGATATTCCTCGCCGAGAAAGTACTGATGCCTCAGACTCCACTGAGCTGTGTCGGCGGATATCCCCGCCTTAGAGGGCGTCCACGATGTCACCCCCACGCTCCATCACCTGCGCTGATTTACTCGCTAGCGACCTCTTGCAATAGCTACTACTGCTGGGGTATGCACTTCCTTCTAGACGATCGAGGCCACTATCCCAATATACAGGAGGCATTCGAGGCATGGAAGCATCACATCGTGTCGCTTGGCTTCGGTTATCCCACAGGCATTGACCTAAGCGGAGAGAAGCGCGGTTATATTCCCAACCACAAGGTCTACGACAAGGCTTATCCCAATGGCTGGAATTCGAGTACTATCATCTCGATTTCTATCGGTCAGGGCGAGATCCTCTCCACTCCTCTACAGATGGCCAATTTGGCAGCAATCATCGCTGGGCGTGGTGCATGGCGCCGCCCGCACGTAGTACAGCACCTCTCGGCTACCCCCCTAGATACTGCCTACACGACCCTGAGGCATTCGTCGGTTACTGCCGAGCAGTGGGAGTATGTGGTGCAGGGTATGGCTATGGCTGTTACCTCTGGCACGTGCCGCGCTGCAAACTTTGCCCCAGGAGAGATAGAGGTCTGTGGCAAAACTGGTACTGCCGAGAACCCGCATGGCAAAGACCACTCGGCGTTCATCGGCTTTGCACCACGTCAGCACCCGCGTATCGCTGTAGGGGTCTATGTGGAGAATGGAGGCTTCGGTGCGCGATTTGGTGTACCTATCGGCCGTGTGATGATGGAGTACTACCTGCGAGAGGGTAAACTATCGGAGACATCTGCCGCCATAGCAGGCGAAATGAAACGAACGTCAATCTCGTACTACAATGGACTCTAGGCGTAACGAATCTCTCTGGAAGTCGATCGACTGGTTGACCATCGTGCTCTACTTAATCCTCATCGTGGCAGGTTGGTTTGCAATCTGTGGTGCAACCTATAGCTTCGATGCGACCGAATTGGTCGCTGCTGGTAGCCGCCCGATGATGCAGCTTATATGGATGGGTCTGGGCCTCGTCATTGCTTTCGCCGTACTGATGGTCAATCCTCGGATCTTTGAGGAGGGAGCGCCTATATTCTACCTGCTGATGCTAGGGCTTCTACTCGTCACGATCTTCGTCGCGCCAGACATCAAGGGGTCGCATTCATGGCTAGTCATAGGCCCCCTGCGCCTACAGCCAGCCGAGTTCGCCAAGGTTGCCACTGCGCTTGTCCTTGCTTGGCAGTGCAATAAGTATGGCTTCCAAATCAATTCTTTTCGTAGCTACGCCACGCTGATAGGGATTATCTTTATCCCTATACTGATGATTCTTGCTCAGAGTGAGACGGGCTCGGCTTTGGTTTTCTTCTCCCTCTTTTTGGCGCTATATCGAGAGGGCTTCTCGGGGCTATTTATGGGGCTAGGATTCTCTGCTGTCGTCTACTTCGTTGGGGCTCTAGTGCTCGATGGTGTACTCTGGCTAGGTGAGACAACGCGTGCCGATGTGCTTGTCGTGGGCAATGCTATGCTCATCTTTACGCTCGGGATGCTCGCCATCTATGGCAAACGTATGCTGCCTCTGGTGCTACGTATGGCTGCAGCAGGCGCTCTACTGCAGCTTGCGGGTCTACTCGTGGTGCTGTATCTCTATCCCTTCGACCTCTCTTGGCTGACTTTAGCTCTGCTAGCTCTGCTAGTAGGCTATCTGCTATACCTCGCGCTCAATCAATACCACTCGCGCTACTTGCTCATCGCAGGGTTCGCACTCGGCTCGCTTGGGTTCTTCTACTCGACAGGCTATGTCTTCGACGAAATCCTAGAGCCGCACCAGCAGGTGCGCATCAAGGTCGCTCTCGGGATCGAGAATGACCTACGTGGCAAGGGCTACAACGTAGACCAGTCCAAGATCGCCATAGGCTCGGGCGGACTATGGGGTAAGGGCTTCCTCGAAGGGACGCAAACTAAGCTCAACTATGTCCCCGAGCAGGATACTGACTTCATCCTCTGCACCGTGGGTGAGGAGAAAGGCTTCGTCGGGACGACGCTCTTGCTTCTGCTCTACGGCACGCTCATTCTGCGTTTGGGGGCACTCGCAGAGCGACAAACCTCTAGTTTTGGGCGCGTGTACGGCTATTCGGTAGCTTCTATCCTACTCTTCCACCTCTTCATCAATGTGGGAATGGTCATCGGGCTAATCCCCGTAATCGGGATTCCTCTACCGTTCTTCAGCTACGGAGGATCTTCGCTGTGGGGCTTTAGCTTCTTGCTTTTCATATTCCTTGGTATCGACGCCCGTCGCCACAATAAGCATCTGTAGAGATAGGCGAGGGGAGTCTTAGCCCCTAAGGACACAAAAGGGATAAAAACAAAAAGACCGTCTACTGAAGCAGTAAACGGTCTTTTTCTTTGAGCCTCTTGTCGGATTCGAACCAACGACCCCGAGATTACAAATCACGTGCTCTGGCCAACTGAGCTAAAGAGGCAGGTGGGCAAGCGATCTATATCGCACCGCTACGACCTAATACCCTTGCTGCGATCAAACCCTGGGGGAGTCAAAGGGAGCTGGTCGTATGGGACTTACCCGATGCAAAAGTACTGCTTTTTTGCGAATTTGCAATAGCTATGTAGACAAAAATGGCGAACCTCGCGTGAATTCGCCATTTAACACTCTAATATCTAGCACCTTTTGTTCTAGATATTTTTGCTTACCAAAGCGCCTTCATAGCCTCCGACTCGATGCGAATACGCTTGGCTAGGATGATGCAGTAGATGGGTAGGCCAACCACTAGCGTGTACCACGAGTGGCAGAGTAGGGCAACCCCGATGAGCTCGGGGATGATATTGAGGAAGTAGTTGGGGTGACGCACCACACGGAAGAGCAGGCTGCGCTCGATGCGGTGGTTGGGGGCGATGTAGACCTTAACCGTCCAGATATCCCTGAGACAGTAGATCACATAGAATAGCATCACATAGGCGAATAGCATCACGCCAATACCTGCCCATGAGGTAGCATCTAGCGAAGAGCTTCTCAAATAAGCCTCCACTAGCGCCGCGATGTAGTAGGCCGTATGGGCAAGGGTGAGGAGCAGCGAATTTTTGGCTCCATACTGCTTAGCCCCTAGTGAGATGAGGCGTTTCTCATTGCGAATAGAGATCGCAAGCGTCATAAGTCTAACGGCGAAGAAAGCACCGAAAACAACAAAAATGGAAAACATAAATGTATAATAATAGATAGTTACTATGCTTGTAGCAGGTCGGCTTGGTCGAGATCATCGAGCCACAAGCCCTCTACGATATTGGGGTGCAAAGGTAAAAAAGTCATATCGGCTAGACAAACTGCGCCTATCTCTAGAGGGCTAACGTACATAATGGCCCATGTAGTATAATAGTAGCGATAAGAAAAAGCCTTAGAGCTGATCCTCTAGTAGTTTTCCCACAAGCGAATCAAGCCCAAGGCTTCCTTTCACTAAATTTTAACGTAGCTTGGCGAGCCACGCCCATCATAGTCTATGGGTGATGGGGATCCCGCGGGGATTAATTTCAGTCGCCCTCAGGGGCGTACTGCAGCTTTCCTCGAAGCCTTTGATAGCTTTGCAGGTCTTCTGACTCACAATCTCGCCTCGGTCTACCTTCCCAGTAGCACAGAACTACCAGTGGTATCGACTCGACCGAATAGCTTAGCGATCGTACACAGCAGCGGGACTGTCCGAGATTCTCACTCGATTCCCTTTTAAGCTCCAAATCATCCGCACGGTAAGGCGGAGAGTAGGAACACAAAGCCAACGGCAAAGGTAACTATTTTATCTATCTATCACAAAACTAGGAAATAGAATAACCTTTATACACGTTCACATAATCTTCAAAGACATCTGATTTAAGCGCACTTTCGGATGTCCCAATCAACTAGCATCCTTTCTCTTGCGGATTCATTCCGCGCGTTGGGTAGCGACGCTGCACGCGGCGTCGCTACAATTTGCAATCAATCATCGAAAAGTCCGATGATTCTGAAAATCGACTTTTCTCGTTTTTGGTTAAAAGGTGTAAAGAAATTAACCCCAAATTGAGGCGAACGAAGAGGTAATTTGGGGGAATCGGTTCGCCTTCGCGAAAAAACGCTTACAGATTTTTTCGGATTGTAGGACTAATCCATCGCGATGTGTACACACATCCGAAAAGATTAGTGCAGAGAAATTCTGAAATCGGAACTCGGCTTAGACCAGATCGGAGCAACCGTTGATTTATACACCTCATTATGAATTAGATAAAATCGGGCGATTTAAGGCGCTATTTTGGTTCGGCTGGGGTCGAGTGCCCCAAAGGGACGCTAACTCAATCTAGAGCCCGCTAGGGGGCAAATACACGGTCTCCTGCTTTTTGCCCCTCCTCCAAGCATTTCTCTCATCAACATTCTGAAATTTGAGCTAAAATATAAATCTATGTATATCCATTCAGTGGTATATTACCATTTGAGTGACGTGTACTGAAAAAAGTTGACAGTAGGGCGGGATAGTTCTACAATTGGTTT
>JAUMYV010000025.1:0-25687 GCA_030528445.1 Porphyromonadaceae bacterium
CCCGCGACCCTAACCTTGGCAAGGTTATGCTCTACCAACTGAGCTACTTCCGCAAAACACCAAACAACCGTTTGGCTTAGTTGCGGAGGCAGGACTCGAACCTACGACCTTTGGGTTATGAGCCCAACGAGCTACCACTGCTCCACTCCGCGATGTTTTGACGATGCAAAGGTAGGCATTATTCTTTAATCTGCAAGCCTTATCACCACTTTTCTTCATAAGGACAAGGTAACAGACTAATAAACAGGACAAAAAAATATCAGTATTTGGAGGAATCCACCTCAAATCACCGATCATCTAACCCCATTTAATAAGGAGCATCCCCTTAATAGGCTCATAGAAGCACTACCAAGAGGATGCAAACGAAAACTAAACCTGTATATTACTTACCGAATCGAGCTTTGAGCGTTTGTATCATATCCAGACTCATACTATCCAGATCATACTCTGGCCTCCAGTCCCACTCCGACCGAGCACAAGAGTCGTCAAGAGAGTTTGGCCAGCTCTCTGCGATCCCTTGCCTTAATGGATCCACCTCATAGGTTACCTCTAGCTCTGGAACCAACTTCTTAACCGCAGCAGCTATCTCCTCTGGTGCAAAACTCATCGCGGCGATGTTAAATGAATTGCGATGAATAAGCCTTGATGGATCGGCCTCCATCAAATCCATACAGGCCCTAAGCGCATCAGGCATATACATCATATCCATATATGTACCAGGCTTGATGGGGCAAGTAAACTTACCCTCCCTGACTGCCGCGTAGTAGATATCTACGGCATAGTCTGTAGTACCACCTCCTGGAGGTGCTACATTGGAGATGAGCCCAGGGAATCGTACAGACCTAGTATCTACACCAAATCGCTTGAAGTAATAGTCGCTGAGCAACTCGCCCGAGACCTTAGTCACACCATACATCGTTTTAGGACGCTGAATGGTATCCTGCGGCGTCTTGTCTTTGGGAGTCTCTGGGCCAAAAGCTCCGATTGAGCTAGGAGTAAAGACTGCACAACCGAGCTCGCGTGCGACCTCTAGGGTGTTGAAGAGCCCCCCTAGGCCAATCTGCCAAGCCAGCTGAGGTTTCTGTTCGGCCACAGCACTTAGCAAAGCTGCCAAATTGTAGATCGTATCAACCTGATACTTCTTAACTGCGTCGGCAATCTGCTGAGCGTTCGTAATATCGACAATCTCGGCAGGACCGCTCTCGAGGAGCTCTCCTTTCGGAGGCATCGAAGGGATATAACCAGCGACGACATGATCATTACCGTAGCGTTTTCGTAGAGCCATGGCAAGCTCTGTACCAATCTGCCCTGTAGACCCAATGATCAGAATGTTTTTCATACCTAATCTGTACTGATATGATGAATAATTGTGGTGATAATAGCTTACACCATTATTAAAAACTTGATTTAATATGATTTCCCAATAAACAACCTTGAGTTTAGTTGCGCTTCTCCACACGCTGTACCCAGACATTGTCTCCAGATCTCATGCGTAGAACATAGATCCCAGCAGAGAATGCCGACAGATCGATCTGAGAGGCTCGGTCCACAATACTCTGAGCCTGCAGACGACGACCAGAGAAGTCGAATACCTCTATATAGAGAGCTCCCTGTGGTGCATGAGCGATGTAAAGTTGTCCATGAGTAGGGTTTGGATAAACCTGTACTAGAGCCTCCTCTCTACTTACTAGTTCTGCACTCGTTATACTCTGAAGGTTCTTGAAAGAAACGTACCTACGAGGATTTGTTGCAGACCAAACATCTACCCAACTCTGATTGAGAAGAGCCTCTACACGTAGCTCATACATACGATCGGCCTTGAGAGAAAGAGTCTTAAACGGAATGCGCACCTTCGTTTTAGAAGCTTTGAGCAAGAAGTTTTTTTTCAACGTAATCCCAGCCTTCTGGCCTAGTTCAATCCAAACGTTATCTTGCATGTCAAACAAACGATAGCGAATAGCTCCCGAATAGTCCGTTCCAAAGTTACGGAGCTCAACGCCAATATCAATCTTGTCGTGCTTTAGCAAAGCCATATCAAGTACATCAGTCTCTAGCACCTTACCCTCTTGATAGAAATCGAAGGCTCCTCTGCCCTGATCTACGTACTCAAGTATGGGCAAATCGGTGTCTGCAAGAACTTCAATCTGATAAGCCTCATAAGGATTGCTCACAGGATACACCTTGGATGGTATAAGTGCGCCACTAATAAGCTCTTGAGTAGGTAAGGTTACGAAACAGAAGCTAACATTGTACTTACCTGGTTTAACTTTAGTCTGCGAAGACACGCGATAAGTAAACAATCGATAACTATCGGCATGACCATAGAGATCGATGGGACTTGTCGAAATCGTATCAACAGGTGTTGTACTACCTACTTGAGTAAAGATGATTCCCAAAGAACCTGACACGTGGCGTGACGAGGTGTTTTTAATTCCCAAAGAGGTAGATCCAGATCGACCGAATATGGTACGAACAATCTCCTGTGGCTTTGTTGTTAGACTAAATCTAGGTTGACGACCATCACTGATCAAGCTGAGCGCTCCACCCACAGCTTCTATCTCAATACGGTTACCAGCACCAATGGGCACCCAAGCTCCTTTGTCCTGCTTAGTCTTGTCGTCTACTTCTTGACAAACAGCTCTAAGGGTGTAGACACCATCTACCAACTCCAAGCCACTTAGATCTACAACCAAGCGCGTCTGAGAAGGAAAATACTCAAACATCTTAACGCTATGCACAATGTCTGCGGTTCCCCTGAAAACGCGAATTTGCTCTTCCTTGGCATTATATAGGGCGACACCACAGCGCCCAGTATAGGTTGCTATAGATAAATTGGCTGCATAAGCATACTCTATCTCAATCTTTTTCTGCTGCCAGTCCGTCTGACCTTGACGAATCGTCATAGAGCTCTGAGGGAAACTCAAGCGAGGCTGAATCTCCATAGGTTTAACTCCAGATTTACCTCTAGGACGCGTCAAGATGAAAAATTGGTTTTGGTTAAATTTACCACCGCCACCACCAATACCAAGCCCCTTAGGGTCCATGAAATTGAGCTCATAATAGCCATCGCTAAGACCACCCCAGCCCCAGTTCACATGGATATAGCCATTCTCATCATAGCCATCGATGACCCAAGCATGCCCACCAAGGCCACCAGCCCCTGTCATAAGTACAGGGAAGCCGCTATCAAATTCTTTTTTAAGAGAAGTTAAGACAAAATCCTCGTCCGACGAATCGCGAATAATAGATTGGGTATCATAACCAAAATTATTGCGTAAGGCTCTCTCTGCATCCGAAACAAGGGCGCCACTCTCCGATGGCGTATAGCCCATATTGACCGCTACACCAGCATCCCTCATCAAGACCGCAACGGCCTTTGCCGCGTCAGCACTCCAATTATCTTGGCCATTCTGCTTTCTATAGGTATCCTGCATATTATCCCAGTCATAGACAGACTTACTAAAGTCTCGTTCTTGTTTGGGATAGTAATAAGCAATATCACTAGGAAGTCTGTATTGAGGCTGATAAGAGTTTGCCCCCTCTCCTTGTTTAGGCCATTTATGGAAGTACATCACTTGTGCCATGGCTGTAGCCACGCATCCCGTAGGTGCGTGCTGGTTACCTCTACTTGGAGTAAGACCATTATATGGTGCGTCCTGATTCCAGAGAGACTTAACTAGAGGCCCTACTATTGTCTTAGGGTATCTACGATGCTGGGCTTGGCTGCGATTGATCGCCACATCTGTAGAAACTGCACGTAGCTGCTCGACACGCCTCTGATAGTATTTGAGCAGAGTCGACAGCTGTATAGGCATATTCTTGATATCTACATGCCCTCTATCCGAGTAGCCAATAATCTCTGGCAAATTATCGTCGCCAGATACGATGACAAAGCCTTGCTTGCGGACATCATTGAAGATGTAGTAGCTCCTAGTTTCTCCGCTTACTTCCTCGGCGGCAGCACTGCGTAGCTCACTGCTTTGGTCTACTTGAACGAAGCGACTAGCTATCCGAAGGGCATCTCTACGTCCTACGGGTCCAGCCATCGCACTCCAGCCAATTGATAGCCAAAGCAAAAGGGATAGGTAGAAATTCATTTTCATATCCAAACTGATGATTTATACAGATGATTCAGATGAACGATTTATTTACCGCTCCGAAGTTAGTGATTTCTCTCAAAAGGAGACAGAAACAACTGATTATTTTATTGTGTAATTAATATGATAAGAAACCTTGTACACTCAGCAGAGCAAGTAAACAACTCCAATTGCTAAAACTACAAACGATACAGAGGGGAGGTTTGCAAAAAAGAATCTGCAACCCCTCTCTACCGACAAGCGATTGGGATTGCAGATTCTCTTAGACACTTAGGTCCGGTCGTTGGGGATTTTTGAGGAAAAACGACCTCTCTGATAGGGACTATTTGAGGCCTCTAGCCTTCATGAGGCTCTCAATCTTAGGCTCAGAGAGTCCTGTCATCTCTTGGAAGATGACGTTCAGATCCTTGGAGTTACCCCGTGACAAGATCAAGTCACGTAGACGCTGGCCATTCTCGCGGGTAAATCCTCCGTTCTCGAGGAACCAGTCGTACGTATTATTATCTAGCACCTCAGCCCATAGGTAAGCATAGTAACCAGCCGAGTACCCACCGCCCATGCTATGGCGGAAGTACGTACTACGGTATCGTGGTGGGATCTGCACATTGAACATCCCCATATTCTTGAGGGCTTCGGTCTCGAACTTAGAGACGTCGCTTACCTCACTCTGCCCATCTCTCATGTGCCAAGCCATGTCGATCACCACCGCTGCTATATTCTCTCCTAGGGCATAAGCTTGGTTAAACTTAGCAGCAGACTTCATACGCTCTACCAGCTCTTGGGGGATCGCTTCTCCAGTCTTGTAGTGCTTGGCGTAGTGCTTGAGCACTTCGGGATGAGTGGCCCAGTGTTCGTGAAACTGCGATGGCATCTCTACAAAGTCGCGAGCAACGCTAGTACCAGAGAGCTTAGTGTACTTCTGGTCGGCAAAGAGTCCGTGCAGGCCATGCCCAAACTCATGGAAGAGCGTCGTCACCTCGTCCATATTGAGCAGAGTAGGTTCGTTGCCCACAGGAGGAGCATAGTTACATACGTTATAGACCACAGGCTTTCTCCCCAAAAGATGAGATTGCTCTACCCAGTTACTCATCCATGCACCACCACTCTTAGTTGGGCGACGGTAATAGTCAGTGTAGAAGAGTGCTATCTTATTGCCCGCTTCATCCAGCAAATCATAAACCTTGACATGCTCTGCATAGACTGGCAGGTCGTGGCGCTCTACGAAATCTACCCCATAGAGCTGCTTGGCAACAAAGAATAGACCATTCTTAACGACACTGTCTAGCGCGAAGTAAGGCTTGATATCATTCTCGTCTAAATCATAACGCTGTTTACGAAGCTTCTCTGCATAGTAATCCCAGTCCCAAGCCTCTAGCTTGAAGTCAGCCCCCTCTGTTTTGCGGGCAAAAGCCTCTAGATCGGCAGCATCGGCCTGCGCCTTGGGGGCGTATGCCTCCACAAGCTTATGCATGAAGCTATACACATGCTCGGGCTTGCTAGCCATCTGATCCTTTAGTCCCCAGCTCGCATAGTTGTCGAATCCGAGGATGCGAGCCTTCTCGGCCCTAAGGCGTGTAATATCAAGAACGATCTGGCGTGTATCGTTGGCATCACCACGCTCACCACGCATCATCGATGCCTCTAGCAGACGACGGCGCAAGTCGCGGTTATTAAGCTCTGGCAGATAGGCCGAGCGTGTCGTATTCTGTATGTTGAGCAGATACTTACCCGTATGGCCAGCTTGATCGGCATCTTGCTTTGCTTGGGCAAGAGACGCGGGGGATAGACCATCGAGCTCAGCTTCAGTATCAACCAGAATACCTGCAGCCTGCGTACCATCCTTAACTAGGTTATTGAACTTGGTCGTCAGTACGCTAAGCTCTTCGTTGACCTTCTTGAGCTGTTCCTTACCCTCTGCTGTGAGGTTGGCACCTTGCTTAACGAAGTCGTTGTAGGTAATCTCTAAGAGACGTGCATCCTCGCCCTCGAGCGCGCTGATTTGCTGCTCATAGACAGTCTTAATGCGCTGAAATAATCTATTATTCAGAGCAATAGCATCCGAGTGCTTAGTAAGTAGTGGAGTTACCTCCTCCTCGATCTTGCGGATTTCGTCCGTTGCGTCCGCCCCTGCTAGACCTGAGAAAATCGTTGAGGTACGCTCGAGTAGTAGCCCTGCTCGCTGCAGAGGTATAAGCGTATTCTCGAAGGTGGGGGCTTCGGGATTATTAACAATGGAGTCTATCTCTGCCAAATGCTGCTTCATACCCTCCACGAAAGCAGGTATAAAGTGTTCTGGCTTAATCTGATCGAACGCTGGAGCACCAAACTCCAAGACGCTCTCTGTGAGGAAGGGGTTCCCCTCCAGAGAAGAATCGGACTTCTTCTCTCCTTGACAAGCTGCAAGCATAGTTGCTAAACTTAGTGTAATGATTAATTTCTTCATAATGTGATTAACAAAATAGCAAAACCAAAGCAAATATAAGCATTTAGCCTATGAAGGCCTCAACTTAGCCCAACGCTATCACCTAATAAACTGATTAAGGCGAAGAGCGGCGTGACAAAATGTACATTTCGACACACCGCCCCTATTGTATTCCTAATTGGCTTAGGCTATACTATTTATTCCATGTCTGACACAGCCCTTCTATTTACGCTTCTTGGCATACCTATCATAGAAGGGAGCATCTCCCCTACCCTTACGAGCCTTGCGGGCACTGGCGCGCTCATCGCCCCAGCTCTCACCATCCGATCGCTTGCCACGACGCTCACCACGATCGGAGCCACGCTCCGCTCCTCTAGACGCCTTGCGCTCGCCTCTGGGAGAGGTTGCTCTAGCACCACGAGCCGTCACAGGGGCTTTGTCGGCAAACTCTACCGAGATGCGTCTGCCCTCTACTTCGTAGCGGTTCATGCTATCTACAACCTCTTGGGCATCATGTTCATCTACATCGAAGAATGAGAAGCGAGGCAGCAGGTCGATCTTGCCAATCTTGACGCGTCCAGGCACACACTTATTGATCAGCTCGATAAGCTTGTTGGGGAACATACGATCCATCTTGCCGAAGTTGATGAATAGGCGCGTCATGCCAGGCTCAGCTCCACGCTCTCGCTTGGTCTTACTGCTCTCGCCACTGCGCTCTAGACGCCCCTTGTCATCCGCTTCCTCGATCTCCTCTACGCTCTCGTAGTAGTCGAGCAGGCGACGAAACTCCATCAGCATCAGGCGGCGCAGTAGCTCTTCCTTGTCCAGCCAATCGAGCTTGCGGACAATCCCAGGAAGGAAAGACTCTAGCGTAGCATCCTCGGTCATATCGACGCGCTCGATGCGATCGGCTAGATTATAGAGTTGCTTCTCGCAGATATCACGCCCACTAGGCATGTGTACACGCTCGATTTTGCTATTGATGATGCGCTCAATATCTCGAAGTCTACCACGCTCGCGGCTGTGGCAGATAGCGATAGATAGCCCTGTCTTACCGGCACGTGCCGTACGACCAGAGCGGTGCGTATAGCTCTCGATATCATCGGGTAGGCCATAGTGAATCACGTGGGTCAAATCATTGACATCTAGACCTCGTGCAGCCACATCGGTAGCCACCAAGATCTGAAGATTGCGGATGCGGAACTTCTGCATCACATAGTCACGCTGCGCCTGACTAAGCTCCCCATGTAGAGAATCGGCATTGTAGCCATCCTTGATCAGTTGGTCGGCAATCTCTTGGGTCTCCTTACGAGTGCGGCAGAAGACGATACCATATATATTGGGGTAATAGTCTGCGATACGCTTGAGGGCAAGATATTTGTGACGAGCCGCTACCATATAGTAGACGTGCTTGATGTTGGCATTTCCTTCGTTCTTATTCCCCACCACAATCTCCTGCGGGTTACGCATGTACGACTTGGCAATGGAGGCAATCTCTCTAGGCATCGTAGCGGAGAAGAGCAAGAGGTGTCGCTCCTCTGGCACCTCGGCAAGGATGGTCTTCAGACTATCGGCAAAGCCCATGTTGAGCATTTCGTCCGCCTCGTCTAGGATTACCGTGCGCACCTCGGCAAGCGACGCCGCACCACGCTCCATCAGGTCAATCAAACGTCCAGGAGTAGCCACGATGACCTCTACCCCGCGCTTTAGGGTACGTATCTGAGCTTCGATAGAGGAACCACCATAGACGGGGAGGATGCGGACATTGGGTAGATACTTGCTGTAGGCTACCAGGTCGTCGGCGATCTGTAGACAGAGCTCACGTGTAGGGCAGAGTACCAGAGCTCGTGGAGCTACGGACTGCTCGGCATACTGCGATAGCTTCTGCAAGAGAGGTAGACCAAAGGCTGCCGTCTTGCCAGTACCTGTCTGTGCCAAGGCTACAAGGTCGATAGGCTCGCCCAAAAGATAAGGGATTACAGCCTCCTGCACGGGCATAGGCTGAGCATAGCCAAGCTCCGATACGGCTTGGCAAATAGGCGCAGATACGCCCAATTCTTCAAATGTTTTCAATTGTCTTCGTTATATGAATGATTATACGCCCTCGGCTCTGCCATCATCTCAACGGCAACCACCGAACACGAAGAACTGATACGCCCCTTAACTAGCGACTATATAATATAGATATGAGAAGGCTAGAGCCTCCCTACAGACAAACTTCACGTCTGTCTCTACTTACTACCTCTTGCTTCCTCTCTGCTCTTGACCCCAAGATAACCTCCATGGTGCCGCAGAGCGTATTCGTGGTGGCCGAATCCGATGCGCTGCATGACGCTTACGACGAGCAAGTCTCCAAGCACGGTCATTACCGTGGTGCTGGTCGTTGGGGTTAGCCCTAGAGGACATATCTCGGGCGGATTACCTGTAGAGAGGCACACATCCACCATACCAGCTAGAGGGCTATCCACCTTGCCAGTAATGAGTATAGTAGGTATATCTGGTATCATTTGCCGCGCCAGCTCTACCAGCTCTAGCACTTCACGAGTCTTACCCGAGTTGCTGATGATCAGAAGAACATCTCCAGGGCAGACCATACCAAGGTCTCCATGCTGGGCTTCGCTCGGATGAACGAAGTAGGCTGGAGTACCTGTAGAGCTAAATGTGGTGGCGATATTCAGAGCGATTTGCCCAGCCTTACCCATGCCCGAAGTAATCAGACGACCCTTACCCCCGTGTATATACTCAAGGATAATGCCGATGGCTCTCTCGTAGTCATTAGTTTGTGGAATGGACTTTAGTGCTTTGATTTCCGCCTCCAACATATCGGAGATGGCATACTGGCGTGGTTGATTGACTTGCATACCAATTCTTTTAACTGCAACAAAAGTACTCTTTTTATCCTCCCTAGCCAAAATAAACCTAAACATTGACCGAATCTGCTTTCATCTGTCCTGATAAAACCACTCTGTCGAGCAAGAAAGCCTACTTAACTCCCCGAGATTTATATTTTAGCTCAAATTTCAGAATGTTGATGAGAGAAATGTCTCGAGCATGGGCAAAAAACAGCAGGCAGCGTATTTGGCCTCTAGGAGGCTCCACACGGCGTCCGACCTTGTTTTGGCACTTAGTCCCAGATCGCCGAAAACACCCCTCTAAAACACCTCCTTCACAACAGATTAATAAGCAACCAGATAGCGCTTTTTCCTAGTCCATTTGAGAGGTTCAAGGCTCACATTTCAGAATTTCTCTGCACTAATCTTTTCGGATATGTGCACACATCGCCGAGGATTAGTCCTACAATCCGAAAAAATCACTCTGATTTTTTCCTCGAAGTCGACCCAATCATCTCAAATTGCTGTATCATTCCACCAAATTTCCAATAGACATATTATCAAATTTCAACACTCAGTTTATACTTTCGCTCTTTAGACTTCTTGCACTCCTATAGCTTTAGCTTCTACCAACCATTCGCAACCTGACTCGACTTTGGCTTGGCAGAGAGTTTGGTGTATTTTTGCACCTATAAATTAGTTTATAGCACTTTTCAATGAATACATTCGGACGAATACTTAGGCTGACAACCTTCGGCGAATCTCATGGCGTGGCCATAGGAGGCGTTCTAGACGGGATGCCTGCTGGGCTATCGATAGACCTCGAGGCCATACAAGCAGCATTGGCGCGTCGCAGACCCGGGCAATCGTCCGTCAGCACCACACGCAGAGAGGAGGATCACGTTGAGTTTGTCTCTGGCCTACTTGATGGACGAACTCTCGGGACGCCGATAGGCTTCATCATCCGAAACCAAGACCAACGCTCGTCGCACTATGAGGCTATCAGCTCTGTATTTCGCCCCTCACACGCCGACTATACCTACCAAGCCAAATATGGCATTCGCGATGCTAGAGGCGGAGGTAGAGCCTCTGCACGAGAGACAGCCATCCGTGTGGTGGCTGGAGCTCTGGCGGCACAGCTACTGGGCACTCTGGGCATCGAGGTGCTAGCCTATACCAGCTCAATCGGTAGCACCGCCCTCGCAGAGCAGTATCTAGACGAGATTCAGAGGGAAGACATAGAGGCCTCCATAGTACGCTGCCCAGAGGTAGAGAAAAGTCGGCTAATGCAGGAAGAGATACACCTAGCCCAAGCAGAGGGGGATAGCCTAGGCGGAGTAATCAGCTGTATCGCACGGAGACTACCTGCTGGCTGGGGCGAACCCATCTACGACAAGCTATCGGCTCGGCTTGCCTCTGCGATGCTCTCAATCAATGCCGCGCGAGCCTTCGAGCTGGGCGACGGCTGGGCAATGGCTGGCTCAAGAGGAAGTCTCGTCAATGACGAAATGAGTACTCAGGGAGGGAAGATTAGCCACCGCACCAACCACTCGGGAGGGGTACTCGGAGGCATCAGCAACTCCGAGATACTTAGGCTAAGGGTTGCCTTTAAGCCTACGGCAACGATCGCAAAGGAACAAACGACAACCAATATCAACGCTGAGACGGTTCGCCTAAGCGCTAGAGGCAGGCATGACCCCTGCGTCGTGCCTCGTGCAGTACCCGTAGTGGAGGCCATGGTCTGTCTGGTGCTTGCAGACTTCTACCTCATCTCTAGATCATCACAACCGATAGAGCGTCTCTAGGTATGGCTAATATCGTCGCACAAGAGAGCCTCAAGGGGACGATCGTTACCTATATTGGCGTAGCGGTCGGCTTTCTGACGACATTCTTCGTCCTAACCAATTACCTCACACCAGAGGAAGTGGGGCTGACTCGTCTGCTCGTCGAGGTCTCTACCCTACTCTCTGGCTTCGGCTTATTGGGACTAACGACCTCGATCAGTCGCTTCTTCCCCTACTTCTACGACGAAGCCTCGGTCGGAGCTCGTCGAGGCACTATCGTCCACCACGGGTTCTTTCGCTACGTTAGCCTAGTGGCACTACTAGGCTCGAGCA
The DNA here is from genome assembly GCA_030528445.1 of Porphyromonadaceae bacterium. Lineage (GTDB taxonomy): Bacteria > Bacteroidota > Bacteroidia > Bacteroidales > Porphyromonadaceae > Porphyromonas. The sequence goes on from JAUMYV010000025.1 coordinate 11,468, forward strand.
TCACGCTACCGCTATACTACATCCTGCGCGAGCCTATCATGGCACTATTCGAGAGGAACAGTGCTATGTTCGTAGACTATTACTTGTGGGTCATTCCATTGACTCTATTGCTCACCCTCTGGACGATTTCGGAGCTATACAGCATACAGCTTATGCGGCTCTTTGTCCCCAAGACCATCCGCGAACTGATTCTTAGGCTACTGCTACTAGGCTCCTACATCATCTACGCTCTGGGTTGGGTGAGCTTCCCGCAGTTCGTCGGGCTATTTGTCTTGGCCTATGGGCTAAGTATGCTCACAAGCCTCACATACCTAAGCCGTCTGACGACGCTCAACTTCAGACACGACAAATCGTTCGTCACTCCAGACCTCAGACGAACCTTCGGTCGCTATACCCTACTGGCTTTCTTGGCAACGGTCGGCACTACTCTGGCTGGACGTATGGATCTACTGCTCCTGGCCTTCGTGGATCGAGACGGACTTGCCTCGGTGGCAGTGTTCACAGTGGCGTTTTTCATGGTATCTATCGTCGAGGGGCCTACACGGGCAATCATCGGCATCGCTACGGCACGCATCGCCTCGGTCATGAAGCATAGGGACTATGCTCGTACGCGTGTCATCTACGAGCAAGTGTCGTTCTATCAACTACTAACGAGCCTCATCATCTTCCTCGGAATTTGGTGCAATATGGACAACATCCTAAGCATCATGCCTGCAGGGGGGAGCTACCTCGAGAGCAAAAACACGTTTCTCTTCCTCGGCCTAGCCAAACTCGTAGAGGTTACCTTCACTGCTAGCCACCCCATCGTCAGCTGTTCGCCCTACTATCATTGGAATCTCTACTACACCCTCTGGCTCATCATCGTGGCTCTCATCGCGAACCTCTTCCTGATACCCATTTTCGGAACTATGGGAGCAGCGATGTCTACCCTCATCACGGCAATCGTGGGCTATGGCCTGCAGCAGGGGCTTCTAAGCTGGCGTCTTGGGATTCATCCGCTCTCTAGGCGTATGCTTGTGGTCATGCCGATTGCGCTATCTATGCTACTTGTCGATGCTCTTCTCCCCCATCTATCCTCTCCTTGGCTAGATATGGTACTACGCTCTGGGGCTCTAGGGGTATCGGCACTAGTGGCCATATTGCCTTTCGGGGTTATTCCCGAGGTTAGGGAGTTCATCAAAAACAAATACGGCATCGGATCATGAAGATTTTACTCATATCACGCGACTTCGAGGGCGGAGGAGCAGCTCATGCCTGCCGTAGGCTCTTCGAGGCTCTATGCTCCTCTGGGGCAGATGTACGTTTGCTTCTGCTTAATGATCCCGAGACCGAGCACGAGCGCATCAGCTCTATTCAGCAGAATCTCTGGGATAGACTCCTAGCACGTGCCTACTTCGCAGGCGAGCGACTAGAAATACTCGCCCACAGCAGAGGACGAAAGAGGTATCTATGGCGCGCCTCTACTGCTAGTCTAGGCTTCGACGTGAGCAATCATCCTTGGGTTCGGTGGGCAGATGTGCTACATCTACACTGGATCAACCAAGGCTACCTAAGCCTCACGGGGCTACGCAGACTTGCCCTGCTCGGCAAGCCTATCGTCTGGACCCTGCACGATCTCTGGCCTGCCACGGGACTGTGCCATCTACCTCTATCTTTCGGGGCGAATACGCTGACGCAATGCCCCAGCTATACCACAGGCTGTGGTGCTTGCCCTTTGCTTAGCTCCAGTCGCCCCAGTGATCTCTCGGCAGAGATCTGCCAGGAGAAAGCTTTTTTAGCAGAGGCTCCTTTTCATTATATAGCGGTTAGCCATCGAGAGGCAGAGCTATTCTCGCAGAGCTCACTGATGCAAGGACAGAGGGCTATCGTCATCCCACCACCGATAGATATAGATGTATATCGACGCTGCTCGGATCTACCGATGCCATCTTGGCACGACCCTAGTCGGCAGTATCTGCTCATAGCAGCGGCTCGACTGGACGATAGCGTCAAGGGCTTTGAGCTACTTAGAGAGATCACCCTGCACCTGCAATCACTTAACCCAGAGATGAGCGAACGGGTAACCCTACTTCTGGCAGGCAGAGTCAAGACAGCATGCGACCTCAACGCCTTCGGTATAGACACCCGCATGCTAGGGGCGATTACCAAGATTGAGGAGATGATACAGCTCTATCAACTAGCCAACCTCACGCTATCAACTTCGCTCTTCGAGACCTTTGGGCAGACGCTCACAGAGGCTCTAGCCTCGGGTTGCCCCGTAGTCAGCTTCAAGTCATTCGGTCCAGAGGATATTATCCAAGATGGCAAGAATGGCTACCTTGTCGAGGCATACGACACTCGGCTATTCGCCGAGAAGATACTCAAAGCTCTAGAGCAAGACACACAGCACGCGATGAGCCGGGAGGCTTGCCGAGGGAGTGTTGCACACCTCTCTACACGCTGTATCGCCGAGCAGCATCTAGAGTTTTATAAGAGAATCGCAGGGGCAATGGAGCTATGAGGGAAATAATTATGCAATAGATGAAAGATTTGAGAAATAAAATCCGTACCTTTGCACCCACGATCCGCAAGCGTCTTGCTCAGTAAGGCGGGAGCGGTATTAAGGTTTCATTATTAATATAAAGAACGAATGTATCTAAATTCAGCCAAGAAGACTGAGCTCTTCGAGAAGTATGGCAAGAACGCCACAGACACAGGTAGCCCTGAGAGCCAAATCGCTCTATTCACTTTCCGTATCGCTCACCTAACAGAGCACTTGAAGAAGAATCACAAGGACTACAGCACTCAGCGTGCACTCAAGATGATTATCGGTAAGCGTCGTCGCATGCTCGACTACCTACTCAAGAATGACATCGAGCGCTATCGTGCTATCATCAAGGAGCTAGGTATTCGTCGCTAATCGTTTGAGATAACGATACACAGACCTAAAACGCAGGGAGAGGAACCATCAGGTTCTTCTCCCTATTTTTTTAGGAATACTACTAACACGAACAAACCTAATCACATAAGGCTACCTAAACGTAGGTAGCAAGTATAGACACTTATAGAGCACAATAAACTAGTAACCAAACTATTAATAAACACACCTCGAACAGAGCTCAATAGACACCCCCAAACACTACTAACTAATTGGTATCATATAATACTCTATTTTAGTCTGATGTAGGTATTTCTAAGGCATACGTGATTGGCTAATTTTGCCCCCGAAACCTCTATTAACTTCATTGTAATGCTAAAGAAAAAATTACTTTTTAAGCTAGGAATAGCCTTACTCGTTATCCTTTTGGGGATATGGATTTGGGGAAAATTTGGCTCAACGACCAAAGTAGCGTTGGTCAACTTCCCAGGCTTCCAAGCCACTGGGATTGCCCTATCGAACCAATCTAGCCATGTCGAATACGAGCAAATCGGCTTGGAAGAGATTGACCGCTACAGCGACTATGATTGTGTGCTCGTCTTCGGGATGGGCGTCAAGTGGGACGAAGCTCAACTCGCCCGAGTTACTCAGATGACCGAGGAGGGCTTCCCGCTGCAGGTCATCTACGCCACGACTCCAGAGACCAACATTATGGGGTTAGACTCAATACAAGGGAAACGCATACTTGAGTATCTAGACTCCGGTAGCAAGAAGAACTACCAAAACCTAGCGCTCTATATCCGCAAATACGTAGACAAGAAATCTTGGTTTGCACCCGAGCCCGAAGCATGGGTAGAGGGTGCTAGCGATGTTTTCTATCATCTAGACGAGAGCGTCGCCTATCGGAGCAAAGACGAGTTTGACGCCTATCTGCGCCAAAATGGCTATTATCATGAAGGCGCCCCCAAAGTACTGATAGTGGGAGGCTTCACAGACCCTTTCAGCGGAGCGAAAGAGAATCTAGACAGCCTCATCAAGAGCCTTGACCAATCGGGTCTGAACGTTTATCCTGTCACATCATTCTCCAAGAGGCTTGAGTTTATACAGGAAGTTAAACCAGATCTAATCGTCTATCTGGCTCACGGACGTCTACTCATGGGACAAGGCGAGAGAGCTGTGGAGTATCTCAAGGAGCTAAACGTACCTATGATTGCCCCGCTGACAATCCTGCAGAGCCAAAAGGAATGGGAAGCCAATCCCATGGGCATGGTTGGGGGCTTCATGTCTCAAACCATCGTTATGCCAGAGCTCGATGGATCTATATATCCGTACGCACTATTCACGCAAGAGAAGACCGATGCAGGATACGAAGTACTACGAGCCATACCAGAGCGCCTAAAAACTTTCACTTCACTGGTCAATAGGTTCGTTCAGCTCAAAAAAAAGCCTAATGCAGAGAAGAAGCTAGCTATCTACTTCTTCAAAGGCCCTGGTCAAGAAACCTTAGCGGCTCAAGGACTCGAGACCGTTCCATCTCTGTACAATACGCTCCTAAGGCTCAAGCAAGAGGGCTACAACCTCGAGGGTCTTCCCGACAACGTAGCAGACTTCCAGAGAGATTTGTCTGCACAGGGACAAGTCTTCAAGCCTTATGCCGAGGGAAAGATGCGTCAGTTCGTCGAGGAAGTTAAGCCCGATTTGATCTCTGGCAAGGAGCTCGAACAGTGGATTAAAACAGACCTTAACGAAGAGCTACAGAATCAGCTACTACAAGACTACGGCCCAGCCCCTGGATCTTATATGATTGAGGACAAAGACGGCACGCCCCACCTCATAGTCTCTCGCCTGCGCTATGGCAATGTCGTGCTACTACCGCAGCCTATGGCAGGAATCGGCTCGGATAGCTTCGCCATCGCCCATGGTGCCAAGATGCCACCTCCCTACCCTTACGTAGGGGCATATCTATGGGCACGCCATGCTTTTGGGGCTGATGCGATTATGCACTTCGGCACACATGGCTCACTAGAGTTTACCCCCAGCAAGCAAGTTGCCCTAGGCAATAACGACTGGGCAGATCAGCTTCTCTCAGACGTACCACACTTCTACTACTACACCATTGGCAATATTGGGGAGAGCATGATGGCCAAGCGTAGATCCTACGCCACGACTATCTCGTATATCACTCCAGCCTTCAATCCCAGTGGAGCAAGAGGAGTATATGCAGAGCTACAAACAGCGATACGCAAATACTACGATGCCTCTAGTACAGAAAGCAAGAAGGCCTTGGCTATCTCCATAAAGAAGCACGCTATGGCTCTGGGGATCCATCGAGAGCTTAGACTAGATAGCATCGCTAGCAAACCCTACACGGACGACGAGATTGAGAAAATCGACAACTTCGCCGAAGAAATTTCGTCCGAGAAGGTAAATGCTTCTCTCTACACCACGGGAGAGGTCTACACGCCAGAGCGTCTGCGCTCCACTGTTATCGCCATGAGTGTAGACCCTATTGCCTACGCCAAGGCCAAGCTAGACGCCATGCGTAGCAAGGACAAAGTGGACTACACCAAGCACCAAAGACTCTTCAACCAGAAGTATCATACCCCTGCCAATGCTCTAGTGGAGCAAATCCTAGCTGGTAAGGTGGCGGACGAGGCTCTAGTACTCGCCTACACTGGCGTATCGAAAGAAGAACTCGAGCGTGCCAAGGAGCTGACAACTCCCAAGCAGCGCATGGGGATGATGGGCGGAGGCAAACCCAAAGCCGAAAAAGGGCTTGTAGCCAAGAGCAATAAGAAATCCACTGGTGGACACCCAGCTTGGATTCCTAAAATCGGTGGAGGTCATCCACCACATATCCCTAAGACTGGAACTAAGCCCGCCATGCCTCCCCAAGCCGATTCTGCTCAAAAATCGAGTGACAAGACCTCGGATATGATGGCTAAGCACCGCGATGGAGCTATGGCAGCAGAGGAGAAAATCAGCAAGGAGGAGATAGACAAAGCTCATCTGATAGTAGAGGCTGAGCGTGCAATCCTCAACGTAAACAACTATAAGGTTGCACTACAGACAAGCCCAACTCTAGAGCTGGACGGCATAGTCGATGCACTCTCTGGTGGCTACATCGCCCCTAGCTCCGGAGGCGATGCTATTGCCAACCCACAAGCCGTACCTACGGGACGCAATCTATACTCAATCAGTGCAGAGTCTACGCCTAGTGAGCGTGCTTGGAGCAAGGGAGTGCTACTCGTAGAGCAAACCCTCAAGGAGTACCACAAGCGACACGGCAAATATCCAACCAAGGTAAGCTATACGTTCTGGAGTAGTGAGTTCATCGAGAGCCAAGGGGCCTCTATCGCTCAGGCTCTCTACATGCTCGGGGTAGAGCCTATCCGTGATAGCTTCGGACGTGTCTCTGACCTTCGCCTAATCCCAGCAGCGGAACTTGGTCGCCCAAGGATTGATATCGTGATACAGACCTCGGGACAGTTCCGAGACCTAGCAGCCTCTCGTCTAGCTCTGATCACTCGTGCCATCGAGATGGTAGCGGCAGCTCCCAAAGACGAGCAAGAGAACTATGTAGCCGAAGGGGCTGTCAATACAGAGAAGCTCCTAGTAGACGCTGGTATCTCTCCCAAAGATGCACGCGAGCTATCGACCAAGCGTATATTCGGAGGCATCAATGGTATGTATGGCACGGGCATCCAAGAGATGATTACAGCTGGAGACAAATGGGATGACGAGAGCGAAATTGCCGATGTTTATCTCAACAATATGGGAGCCTCGTACTCCACAATAGAGGATTGGGGTAAGTACAGCAAGCCCCTATTCCGTGCGGCTCTGGCCAATACCGATGTGGTGATACAACCTAGACAGAGCAACACCTGGGGGGCACTAAGCCTAGACCACGTGTATGAGTTTATGGGCGGACTAACCCTAACGGTGCGCAATGTGACTGGAAAAGATCCAGACACTTACTTCGCCGACTACCGCAACCGCAATAACTTCCGCATGCAGGATCTCAAGGAGGCCATCGGTGTAGAGAGCCGAGCAACCATCCTCAACCCTGCGTTCGTCAAAGAAATGATGCAGGGCGGTGCCTCTAGCCTAGGGCGCATTACAGAGATTGCGACCAATACATACGGCTGGAACGTCTCCAAGCCCGAGGTCATCGAGGACGCTCTCTGGCGCGAGATGTATCAGATATATGTAGAGGACAAGTTTAACCTCAACATTCCCAAAACCTACGAAGAGGTCAATCCGCAGGCCATGCAGGAGATAACGGCCGTGATGCTCGAGACAATCCGCAAGGGGATGTGGCAGGCTACGGAAGAAGAAATCTCCAAGCTCGTACAGACGCACGCCGATCTGACGCAAAAATTCGGAGCAACAGGTGGAGGAATGGCTTCGAGCAATCAGAAGCTACAGCAGTTCATCGCCCAGAGACTCTCCCCCGAGCAGGCTAAGCAATTCGAGCAGAAGCAGCGTGAGGTCAGAGAGGCCAACAAGGCCGAAGCCAAAGATGGTGTGGTTATGAGCAAAAACGAGCGCACGCTCGAGGAAGACGGCAACACATCTAAGGGCTTCAATGGATTTATCGTCGCTGGAGTATCGCTAGTGGTATTCATTGCCCTCGTACTTCTTCTGCGCCGCAAACGCAAAAACAACCAATAGAAATGAGCTCTGCGACGGATTATAAATTTCGCATATACGAAAAAATATTTTTGCATATACAAAAATTTATATGCGCAGATAGATAGCTCGCAAGGGGTATAAAAGATTAACTCAAACAATATTATTTCTCAAAATTCAAAACGTAATGAAAAAGTTATTTCTAAGTCTAGCCCTAGTGGCTACAGGTGTATTCGCCGTGTCTTGCGACAAGAAAAAAGACGAACCCAAGAAGCCTGAAACGATGAAGGAGGTTAGCATCGATGCAACCGACTTCTCCAAGTGGATGTACTTCTCGTTTGACCAAGGCAAGGTGATCGAAGTCGCAAATCCACAAGAAAGCCTCGACTGGGATATGGGCTTCCACTTCACAGATATGTGCACCAATGGCGGAGCATCGGGCAAAGGCCAAGGAGGAGTGTTCGAGACGAAGCTCCAGAACGTAACAGATCCTCTTGGCTCTATCCCAGATGCTAGCGCTTTCGTCGTGGACAAGAAGACTAGAATCATCAGCCAAACTCACAACGAGAAGGGCGAGCACGATATCAAGCAAAAGGACTCTGGAGCCAACCCTGTGCTGACAACCTTCCAACGTCCTAAGCTTGACAAGGATGGCAAGATCATGAGAGACGCCAACAATCTGCCAATCTTCGAGAAAGGTCCTCTTGGAGCCATTGACTTCTCTCACGGTAGAGGAGGCGCTAGATTTACCCTATCCAACAAAGTGTATCTCGTACGCACAGCTAAGGGCAAACTCGTTAAGATCAAAATCGTAGACTATCGCGATGCTCATGCCAAGTCTGTTCACGTGAAAATGCAATACGCCTTCAACTAAGACAAGCCCCAGACGATTGGGGAATCGGGTTACTCGATTCCCCAATCATTCAAATGCTCACATATTATCAACTTCGTATTTCATATAGAGGCTACTCAATGAGTCGCACGGCTGTATCAGCCAATCAGAACTCGGCTTAGCCTCTTATTTTCTTTCTAGTTTCCAGACCTAATAATGATTATGCGTCTTCACTATATATATGCATGCCTAGTGGCAGGGCTAGCAACACTCCCGAGCTACGCCACCATCGCACCAACCGACTCAATTCAGCATCTCGACGAATGCGTCGTGACTGGGACTTTGGCTCCGCGAACCCTCAAGAGCGTCCCCGTTATGACTCAGCTCATCACGCGCCAAGACATCGACAGAATCAACCCCAGATCAATCAACGATATTCTACAGATGAGCATCCCTGGGCTACAAGTCAGTTTCCACGGAGCTCAAACGCGCATCACAGTACAGGGGATGCTGGGGGATCACATGCTCTTTTTGCTAGACGGAGAGCCAATCAACTCCGAGGGGAATGGTGCCGTAGACCTCAACCGAATAGACATTGCTAGCATCGAGCGTATCGAAATCCTTCGTGGCTCCGCCTCCGCTCTGTATGGATCTAATGCAATTGGAGGCGTCATTAACTTCATTACCAAAAACGTTCACAAAAAAGTATCCGGAACGCTCTCTGGCGACTATGGTAGCGAGGGCAATCAGCGCTATCACGGACTCTTGGGACTGAAGCTTGGCGACCTATCTTCGCAAACTACCCTAAACTTCAACCACGCTACAGGATATAAAATCCAGACAGAGGGCGATCCCTTCGTCGTGCATGGCGGGCGTACCTGGAATGTCGGCGAGAAGCTACGCTATCGCTCCCGAGACAACCGCTGGGACGCATCCGTATATGGCTATGGTAGCTACCGCCTGCAGGACTGGGATGATAAAATCAACAACCACTACGTAAGCACAGATCTTGGTGGGAGATTTAGCTATACCCCCAACGCTCGGCACAGCATCTTTGCCTCCTACAACCACTCTGGCTACAAACACTCCTACTACTATTATACAGCTAGCCAAAACCAATACCTCCCGCTCTTTGATCTAGGTACCAATCGGGCGAGAGGTCAATACAACTTCGGACAAGAGGGACGAGATAAGATACTAGTAAATACGGGAGTCGATGCAGTCTGGGAAACCGTCTCGGGCGATCGCATCAACTCACAGGGCAACGTCTACGGCTCATCTACCATTGCGCTATATGGACAAGCCGAGTGGCGCATCAAACCTAGCCTATCAGCCACTATCGGCTTCCGCGAAGACTTCCATTCGGAGTTTGGTAGCCACTTCACCCCCAGGCTAACTCTGCTCTACAAGCAAGACAAATGGCGCATTAGGGCTAGCTACTCCGAGGGCTTCAGATCACCATCGACCAAAGAACTTCACATGGACTGGGATCACAACGGCATGTTTAGAATCAAGGGGAACCCAAATCTGAAACCCGAATCTAGCCGTATGCTCAGCCTAGCACCTGAGATCCAGATAGTCGACAACCTAAACCTAACCCTACAGGCTACCTACAACCGCATCACCAATAAAATCTTCAATCGCGAAGAGGACAATGGGCGTGTGCGTCGCTTCTACAATGCCCCAGGGGTATCGGAGCTCTGGCAGACACAGCTAAGCCTACGCTGGCAGATCATCAAGCGACTTCGTCTCAACCTAGACTATGCCTATATACGCGACCTGCTCAAGGTAAAAAACAAAGCTGGGCAAGAAATGCAGGCAGTGGCAACGCGTCCTCATAACATGACCGCCACCCTAAGCTACGTACATCGCTGGCAAGACTGGGGGCTATCGGTAGACGCCTCGACACGCTTCTCTGCAGAAGTCTCTACGGCTCTATTCAATCAGCTACAAGGTGACTACATGCTAGTAACCTACGAGGCGTACAACATTGCACGATTGGGGGCTTCCGTCGACTGGAAACATAAGATTAAACTCACCATGGGTGGAGACAACCTGCTCAACTTCGTCCCCAAAAACGTCAATGCCTCATCGTCTACTTCCCCAGGACGTACGCTATTTGCATCGCTTGCAGTATATCTATAGTCCTAGAGAAACCTACCACATCATCTAGCCTAAGACGAAAAAAGTAATCATGGAGCTAATCGTCCAATTCTTGATGTTGCTTGTATGCCTCGTCGCCAGTGTCAAGCTCAGCCATGCCCCCAAATGGGCTAGCTGGGTCTACGCATTGGTCGTGGGCATATTCATATTCATGACCTCCGATCTAGCATCTAGCCAGACACGCGCTGGTATCGGAGGCTATATCGAGCACCGAGAGCTACGTGAGTATATAGCCATCTTGGTGACCCTAGAGTCTATGCTCTTTGTCCTCTTTACTTTTATTTCATTTCGCCGAGATCAAGGTAAAGAACGTCGCTGCCCTATGCTCAGACGCTGGATGCAGGAGATCCTAACCTTCTACCCTCCCCTTCTCGTATTTCCAGCTCTGTTCTATGCACAGACCAATCTGATTTTTGCGATGCCAGGAGTGGATTTTGAGAGACTATCCATAGTCTTCGCTATGGCGATGGCACTCTTTTTTGTTCTGATGCCTTCGTTGATGCGCTACCTGCTTCCCGAGCGAGAGATGCGCCTGGAGATACTCTTCCTCTCCTCTCTCTTCATCTTCGTATTAGGTCTCATCACCACGGTAGACGACAAGATGACCTACGCAGCCCCAGAGTACGAATTGCCTTGGCGTGGTCTAGCGCTAGCTCTTGGTTTATTCGCCATTTGCTTCGTATTAGGTATGCTTATGCCTCCACTTAAACGACTAATAACTAAACGATAAATGAATACAATTACACAAATGCTCTTCTGGGTATCGAATAGCTTACTCATACCCAACATCATCATCCTACTCATCTTATTCATTCGCGCGCTCATCCTGCTTGGTAGCTTCTACAACTCGTTTATGCTTCGACGAAAAAGCAGACTAGCCCTGCTTAATCTGGATAAAAAGTCCGCCAATGAGATTCGACAGATGAGACAAGAATTGCAGGGAATCGGAGCTAGCCTTGTAGGTAAGTATACAATCGCGCTTATAAGTAACCCCAACCTAACTCAAGCTGATGTAGATTACCAACTTAGCCAGTTCGAGACGGAGACAGACCGAGACCTATCCACCTGCAAACTGCTCGCCAAAGTAGGGCCAGTGCTAGGGCTTATCGGGACTCTCATCTCTATGTCCCCTGCTCTGATGGGACTCTCCACTGGTAATATCGAGGGCATGGCCTACAATATGCAGATCGTTTTCGCCACGACAGTCGTAGGTCTAGTCATCAGCCTTGTAGGGCTAGTTACTCAGCAGTACAAGCAGCGCTGGTATGCCGAGGAGATGAACGCTCTAGAGCTAATGTCGGCGCGTCTGATCAACTAGAATGTATGCTATGAGTAGAAAGAATAAACGCCGTAGCCTACTGGGCAAGGTCGAGGATGGAGATCCGTTGAGTGTAGTTGTGAATCTCTTCGATGTGGCGATGGTTTTCGCCGTATCTCTGATGGTGGCTATGGTCATGCACATGAATATGACCGAGATTTTTGGCAAGGAAGACTTCTCAATCGTGAAGAACCCAGGCAAAGACAACATGGAGATCATCACCAAAGAAGGCAATAAAATCAATAAGTACACGCCGAGCAAGGATCAATCCAAAAGCGGTAACAAAGGACGCAAGGTCGGCATCGCCTACGAGCTAGAGAATGGCGAGATCATCTACGTCCCCGAATAAATTAGCTTGCTAGCATTAAGACAAACGCAGAGGGGAGAACTCGTTTAATTGAGTTCTCCCCTCTGCGTTTGTCTGATATTATCTACTCGGACTAGCTATTGATTACGGTCAGGAATTCTGCATTCGATGCCGTCATATCCATATACTTCTTCACGATTTCCATGGCCTCTACGGGGTTCATATCCGAGAGGAACTTACGCGTATTCCACATACGATTGAGCGTAGCCTCGTTGAGCAGGAGGTCATCTCTACGCGTGCTACTTGCTACAAGATCTACAGCTGGGTAGATACGTTTGTTGGCCAGCTTACGATCGAGCTGAAGCTCCATATTACCCGTACCCTTAAACTCTTCGAAGATTACATCGTCCATCTTGGAGCCAGTTTCTTGTAGTGCTGTAGCCAAGATAGTCAGACTACCGCCATCCTTGATGTTGCGCGCTGCACCGAAGAAACGCTTTGGCTTCTGCAGAGCATTGGCATCTACACCACCCGACAGTACTTTACCTGAGGCTGGCTGTACTGTGTTGTAGGCACGAGCCAAACGCGTAATCGAGTCTAGTAGAATTACTACATCCTGTCCACTCTCTACGAGACGCTTAGCCTTGTTGAGGACAATCTCGGCAATCTTAACGTGGCGCTCTGCAGGTTCGTCGAAAGTTGAGGCAATCACCTCCGCATTTACACTATTGGCCATATCCGTTACTTCCTCCGGACGCTCATCAATGAGCAATACAATCATATATACCTCTGGGTGGTTAGCGGCTATGGCGTTAGCGATATTTTTCAGAAGCATCGTCTTACCCGTCTTAGGCTGAGCTACGATGAGACCACGCTGCCCCTTACCGATAGGCGAGAAGAGATCCACCACACGCATAGCGATCTTATCGTCTACCTTGGTAGATTTGGGCGACTCTAGCGTAAACTTCTCTTCTGGGAATAGAGGAATCAAGTGATCGAAAGGTATGCGATCTCTCATGGCCTCTGGCGTACAACCATTAACGCTGATGAGCGACATCAGAGGGAAATACTTCTCACCCTCACGTGGAGGACGGATGCTTCCCTCCACGAGATCCCCTGGGCGAAGGCTCCACTGCTTGATTTGCTGTGGCGACACGTAGACATCGTCTGGAGAGGAGAGATAGTTGTAGTCGGCCGAGCGCAGGAAGCCATAGCCATCTGGCATAACCTCTAGAACACCCGAAGCCTCTAGGATGCCATCGAGTTCCAGCTCCTCCTCAAGTTGCTTCACTGCGATTTGTTCCTTCTCCTTCTCTTTCTTCTCTTGAACAACAGGGGGGTTGAAAGCTGGGAGCACTTGATCTAGCACAGAATTGGCATTCTTGTGTCGGAAAACTATTTTGCCCGCAAGTGGTGTCTCTGGTTTGGCAGGGGCTGTCTGCTCACTAGATGCAGTCTGATCTAGTTGCTTAGCCTCGGCAGATTCTTCTTTCTTAGGATCTTCCTTGACCTCTATAGGCTTCTCCTCCTTAGGCGTCTCTACCTTGGCTAGTGCAGGCTCTTGAGACTGCTTGACGGTAGCTTGCTCGGTCGCTTCCTCCACTGGATCTACCTGTGCAGCCTTGGCTACAACCTCCTGAGCTCGTCGTCGAGCCTCTTGGTCGGCCTTGGAGGGGCGACCTCGCCTCTTGCTTTGAACCGTTTGGTCAGTGCTCTCTTTGTCCTGTGGAGCTACTTCGCTCTCCTCTACAGTCTCTTGTTCGGTGAAGAGCGTTGGCTCGGCTTTATCTTGCTTCCTCGGACGCCCTCTGCGCTTTTTCTCCACAGCCTGTTTGCCTTTATTACGTTCTGCCTGAACCTCAGCCAAGCTCACAGCTTGCTGGTCAAGGATAGCATAAATAAGTTCTTGTTTCTGTGATGATGCTGGGCGATCTAGTCCCAGTTTCGAAGCAATCTGCAAGAGCTCTTCTTGAGTCTTTTCATTAAGCTCCGTGATGTTGTAATTCTGCATAATCTTGATAATTATGATAATAAATGCACCGACGCCTATAACCTCCATCAATCCATCTAAAATCTGACGAATAGATAACCCAATACCCAACTAGGAGTAA
>JAUMYV010000025.1:25697-26022 GCA_030528445.1 Porphyromonadaceae bacterium
TATAATCTGATGGGGTAAGACCGTGCTAGTAAAATCGTTTGAATAATTGCCTAGATAATTGTTTTGGCTTAGGAAAAGCTACTTCCTGAACCGAAGGCGATGCAAATATAATACCTTTATTTCGGTTTTCAATACTTTTACATTAGAAAAAACAGCAAAACAGTAAAAAACCATTAAATGCACGACGATTACTTCGGCATCACATCTAGACAGAACCCAAGTCATGGTGTAGCGTGCCCTATTCCTCGATAGCTAGATTTATATTTTAGCTCAATAGTGTCCTAAATGTTTGTATTTCGGCTTAAGAATGCGGGGCTGTGTCAAA
>JAUMYV010000026.1 GCA_030528445.1 Porphyromonadaceae bacterium
TACCAGTTGGGATAAACGACACCTTTTTACCTGACAAGTCTACATCTAACAAGAATTTCGGAAGTAGCGTAGCCACATCTGCAAACGAAGAACTAAGAAACAACTTACGCATATGTAATCGATAATTTTAGATACTAAATTGATGAGCAAATATACAACACCTATGCTCTTATTGAAGTATGGAGTTCTAGGAAGGTAAGATTTATATTTTAGCTCAAATTTCAGAATGTTGATGAGAGAAACGCTTTGAGGATAGGTAAAAAACGGCAGACCGCGTATTTGCCCCCTAGGAGGCGCTACAGTGCGTTCGACTTCGTTTTGGCACTTAGTCCCAGCCGAATGAAAATAACCTCCCAAAACGCACCCCAAACAACATACTAAAAATCAAACAGATAAAACACAAATTAGACCGATTTCATCCGAGAGGAGCAAGCATTTCAGAATTTCTCTGCACTAATCTTTTCGGATGTGTGTACACATCGCGACGGATTAGTCCTACAATCCGCCAAAAACTCAGAGAGATTTTTTCGAGCAAGTAGCAAAAGAGGTTACCATCCGTGATAATTTTAACTATATCAAGGATAGTAACCTCAAAAATCTACAGAATTGATTTTAGATATTTTTGCAGTTTTGGAGAAACATCAGAGCGTCCGCGAGTATTGCCCCGAAGCAGGTGTATAGGCAGGGTCAAATGCCGCGGCAATGGGGCGAACCACCAACATACCAAGTGGATTAATCTCGATCGACTGACGCGAGAGTGTCAGCAAACCATCAGCCATTTGTGTAGAGAGCTTACCCGCGTCGAACTGCGTGATGCGATAGAAATCCTCCAAGCCTAGACCATAGCGCCCGGCCAGCCCTGCGAAGTCCAGACGACCGTTGCACATAATTTCGTTGATTGCCTCGCGGATCATACGCTCCTCCTCCGTCAGCCTATAGCCTCGTTCTATGGGCAAGCGACCAGACTTGACGAGCTCAACATAGAGCGCAGAGCTCTTGACGTTTTGGGCGTATGCACCATCTAGCTGACTAATCCCAGAAGCGCCGAAAGCATAGACCTGCCCTGCTGTACGCCTAGTATTGTAGCCTTGGAAGTTGCGGTGTAGATTACCCGTCTCTCGGGCACGAGACAGGTCATCATCGGGCAGAGCAAAGTGATCCATCCCGATGAGATTATACCCAGCCTCCGTCATTTGGCGCACCGTTTGGGTCAGCATAGCAATTTTATCAGACCCTGTAGGTAACGGATAGCGCTCTAGTAGCTTCTGATTGGCATTGAACCAAGGTACATGTGCATAAGAGAACGTAGCCAATCTGTCTGGGCGTAGCGCAATGATCTGCTCTACATTCTCCGCGAAGCTAGCCAAAGACTGCAGAGGTAAACCATAAACTAGGTCGATATTGACACCAGAGAAGCCCGAGCGCTTGATATAGGGAAGCAGGTCCTCCACTGGGTGCATCGATGGCAGGCGGTTGATCGCCTTGAGAACATCGAGATGAAAATCTTGAATCCCAAGACTGATGCGGTTGAAGCCCAAGCGACGTAGCTCATCGACATGCGGATAGTCTAGATAGGCGGGGCTACACTCAATCGCGATCTCGGCATCCTCGGCGAAAGTGAAAGACTCGCGTAGTGTAGACATAATCGCCTCTATATATTCGTATCGAATAGAGTTGGGCGTTCCTCCTCCCCAGCTCACTTGCGTGACACGTCGCTCGGGCGAGATATGAGGTGCCACCATTCGGATCTCCGAGAGGATACACTGTACATATTCGGCAATCTTATCCTCCAGTGGATACTGCACCGTATTGCAGCCACAGAAGTGACAGCGCTGTCGGCAAAAAGGGATGTGGATGTATATGGATATATTCTGCGGATGGGCAGCGTTGGAGGCCTCGACAGCCTCGAGGTAATCTGCACTGGTAAAGTCCGAAGCGAAGCTCGTGGCGGGCGGATAGCTGGTGTAGCGAGGCACGGACACATCATATTTGTGTAGCAGAGCCTCTGTAATATTGATCATCATATACCCCAAAACACGCTCTACGTACGTTTTTGTTTAGAGAGCTAGAGCATCGTTGCGGGGCTAATTGGTCGGAAAATATTACCTTTGTCCCTACTTTGAGTAGTACATTAGGCTCGGAGTGTGTATTTGAGTATGAGAAAATTATTGAGCATTTGCTGGGCAGTCATCCTGCTGAGCTCCTGTGGCGAATACTATCGCGTACAGAAGTCTCTAGATGTATCGGAGCGATACTCCTATGCCAAAAAGAGCTACAACGAGAAGAAATACTCGCGTGTAGTCACCTTGCTGGAGGATGTGCTTCCTTCACTGAGCCGAATCTCTGAGGGGCCTCAGTGTACCTACCTAATGGCAGATAGCTACTTCAATATGGGTCAGGAGGCAGAGGCATCGCGCTACTTCCAGACCTACTACACGAGCTACCCCAAAAGCCCAATGGAGGAGGAAGCTCGCTACAAGTCTGGCTATTGCCTCTTCAAGGCTTCGCCCGAGGCACGCCTCGACCAGTCGGATAGCTATGGCGCCATCAAGGAGCTACAGAGCTACCTAGACTTCTACCCCGAAGGCAAGTACAAGGAAGAGGTACAGAGTATGCTCTTCGAGCTACAAGACAAGCTCGCCTACAAGGAGCTACTAGCCGCTAGGCTATACTACAACCTAGGCAATTACCTAGGCAACAACTATCAGTCCGCCGTAGTCACGGCTCGCAATGCGCTCAAGGACTTCCCCTACACCAGACATCGCGAGGAGCTACTCTACCTCGTGCTACAGGCCAAGAGTGAGGAAGCCGAGCAGAGCGTCCTAGCCAAGCAGCAGGAGCGTGTACGCGAGGCCATAGACCACTACTATGCGTACCTCAACGAGTTCCCCGAGGGGAAGAACGCCAAGGCTGCCACACGCATCTATGAGCGAATGAACAAGCTATTGATCAAGGAATAAGAATAAGACAATAAACAAAGCATAATGGATTACAAGAAAGCAAACATCCCGCACAATACGATCAGCCGTGATATGGTGCGTATGAGCGAGGACACAGGCAACGTCTACGAGACAGTGATGATTGTGGCCAAACGCGCCAACCAGATCTCCCAAGAGATCAAGCAGGAGCTAGAGGCTAAGCTACAGGAATTCGCCACCATCTCCGAAGACCTACTGCAGGAAGTGCAGGAGAACCGCGAGCAGACCGAGGTATCTCGCTACTACGAGCGTCTACCCAAGCCTACCCTCATCGCAGCCAAGGAGTACGAGGATGGCGAACTCTACCACAACGTAGCTGGCCGCATCAAGAAATAAACCCCAGACGCTATGTGGCAGAGAATACAAACGGTTTGGCTTGTGGCAGTGGTCATCTTGATGGCCCTCTTCGTTAGCCAACCGCTGACTCTATTTACATTGGGCGACCAGACTCATCTACTCGGAGCATGGGGCATTACCGACCTCTCTAGGATGAAGACCTTCTACTCGGCTTGGCCAATAGGTGTGCTTGGCACCCTCTGTGCCTTCATCGCCTTAGTCAGCATATTCCTCTACAAGGACAGCACAGGGCGCACCTTCCAGATTCGTCTAGGCACGCTCAACATACTCTTGATGGTTGGCCTGCTCCTCTATATCACCTTCGTAGTGTGGAGCTACAGCAGCGCAACCTCTGCCGAGATTGGCATCAAGGCCTGGCTGGCTCTGCCTTTCGTCAGCATCATCCTACAGCTATTGGCCGTGCGCGCCGTACTCCGAGACGAGACACTCGTACGTATGTCCAATAGACTACGCTAGAATTAAGAACATTAACCAACTAAAGCATTACATACAAGCCTATGGGAAGAGTGCTCATTATCGGCGCCGGCGGTGTCGGCACTGTAGTGGCCAAGAAGGTAGCGCAGAATAGCGATATCTTCACCGATATTATGCTCGCTAGTCGCACCAAGAGCAAATGCGACAAGATTGCCTCTGAGATCACGAACGTCAAGATCAAGACGGCGGCAGTGGATGCCGACAATGTGCCAGAGCTGGTAGCTCTGATGAAGGAGTTCAAGCCAGACCTATGTATCAACGTGGCCCTACCCTACCAAGACCTCCATATCATGGACGCTTGTCTAGAGGCGGGTGTACACTATCTCGATACAGCCAACTACGAACCTCTAGACGAAGCTAAGTTTGAGTACAGCTGGCAGTGGGCTTATCAGGAGAGGTTCCGTGAGGCTGGTCTGACGGCGATTCTCGGCTGTGGCTTCGACCCTGGAGTAACGGGCGTCTTCACTGCTCACGCAGCCAAGCATCACTTCGACGAAATTCACTACCTCGATATCGTAGACTGCAACGGCGGAGACCACCACAAGGCTTTCGCAACCAACTTCAACCCAGAGATCAACATCCGCGAGATTACTCAGAAGGGTAAGTACTGGGAGAACGGTCAGTGGGTAGAGACTGAGCCACAGGAGATTCACCTGCCTCTCACCTACCCCAATATCGGCGCACGCGAGAGCTACCTACTCTATCACGAGGAGTTGGAGTCTTTGGTGAAAAACTTCCCAACAATCAAGCGTGCACGCTTCTGGATGACCTTTGGGCAGGAGTATCTGACCCACCTACGCGTCATGCAGAATATCGGAATGACGCGCATCGACCCAATCATGTACAATGGCATGGAGATCGTCCCCATCCAGTTCCTCAAGGCCGTGCTACCCAACCCAGGAGAGCTAGGCGAGAACTACACGGGCGAGACCTCAATCGGCTGTCGCATCCGTGGTATCAAGGATGGTAAGGAGCGCACCTACTACGTGTGGAATAATTGTAGCCACCAAGCAGCCTATCAAGAAACAGGCGCGCAGGGCGTGAGCTACACTACTGGTGTACCCGCCACAATTGGTGCTATGATGTTTATGAAGGGACTATGGTGCAAGCCCGGTGTGTACAACGTCGAGGAGTTCGATCCAGATCCATTCATGGCCGAGCTAATGGTACAGGGATTGCCTTGGGAAGAGAAGTTCGACATCGACCTAGAGCTCTGATTAATCACTGAATAATGTAAAAGACTGTGGGCGGACTAGCAATTTAGCTTAGTCCGCCCACAGTCTTTTAGGTACTACCCATTCGATTTAATTCGCTCTATTGATATAGAATACTCGCTTAGATTTTTTGTCTCGAATCGCCAAGACAGGTTCCTTCGGAGCAGTAAGCAATAGATAGCAGGAGCCGCCACCTTTCATTCCGAACCAGCCCAAATAGCCAAAGTAGCCCCCAGTGCCTAACCACCACACCGTCAGTTGATCCCAAATTGGCGGCTCGGGCGCTACTTCGTATCGACTAGCAGGGAAAAATATGGAGCAAGCCACTAGACGTAACTGTACACCGTCGGGATTGACCTCGTAGTAGATTGGACTAAGCAAAATAGGCACGATAAAAAACAGTGCTAGAGCGGCATTGAGCACAATGAGCCAACGGAAGGTATAGGGCATAGTCAATATCCCATAGAGAAAGCACACAAAAGCGATGACGCCAATGGCGGTAATGACTCTGGCACTTGTCCCATACTTAAAATAATGTCTCATAACGATAAGCATTTGAACGATAAGACCTCTTTCCTCCCACAAATCTCGCCATTCCTAGCAACAAATACAAACTCTATAACCCCATACATAAACTATCGCCCCCTCCCAAGACTAATCAGCTTGAGAGGGGGCGAGATATTACCTAAGACAATCTATAGTCGTAGGCAACGATTAGTTGCGCTTCTTGAGTTCGTCGCGAATCTCCTTGAGCAGTGCGATATCTGCAGGGTCTGGAGCTGGACCAGCGGGTTCTTCTTCCTGCTTCTTACGTAGGCTATTCATACCCTTAACCATAAGGAAGATTGCGAGGGCGATAATTAGGAAGTCTACTGTTACCTGCAGGAAGCTACCATAGTTGAGCGTTACAGCATCGACAGCAGGGCTTACAACCTCACCAGCGGCATTGATTTGCTCTGCCACGCCTTCTTTAAGGGTAAGCTTGAGATCTGTGAAATTAACACCACCTAGCAACAATCCTATTGGAGGCATGATGATGTCATTTACGAAAGAGCTAACAATCTTGCCAAAAGCACCACCAATGATGATACCGACAGCCATATCCATCACGTTGCCCTTCATGGCAAAGTCCTTAAATTCTTGGATAAGTTTTCCCATATTCTTATTCTATGTTAAATGATTGATATTGTAATAATCAAGGCAAAGGTAGCAAATTTTATTGAAAAATATCTAAAAATTCAACATTTGACCGCACCAAAACCAAGGGAATAGCTCAATCAATCGGCCTATCCCTATCATCATTGCCGATATACACAAAAAAATCCCCAGAGCTCTGCTCTGAGGAATCAGACTTGGTAGCGAGAGGGGGACTTGAACCCCCGACCTTCGGATTATGAATCCGACGCTCTAACCAGCTGAGCTATCTCGCCATTACCTATCGAGGTTCTCTCGAAATCGATGCAAAGGTAATACTTTTTCCGAAAATAGCAAACCAACAGCTCTAGATTGGACAAAAAAGAAACTGCCTTGCGAAATAAACTCGCAAGACAGCTCTGATGAGACTAAACGACGGGAACAAATCCCATCGTAAGCGCCTGCCCTTAGCCTCTAATTATCTAGGCTCAGGCGGCTAAACCTAGATTAAAGGTTTTCTACAGCTTCTGTAGCTACAGAGTCAACTGCCATAACAGCTGAATCTACAGTAGCAGCAGCTTCCTGAGCAGCAGCTTCTACAGTTTCTACGGCTGCAGCAGCAGTAGAGTCAGCAGTAGCCTGTTCGCTAGTCTTGTTACCACAAGAAACGAAAGAAAGAGCAGCTACGAAAGCGCAGAGTGATACGAATTTCTTCATTGTAATTGATTTTTAATGATTGAATTCAACTTCTAAAACGGCGCAAAGGTAAGGTAAGTTTCTGATAATTCAAAATTTCCAAGCCTCTTAGACAAACAATTATTGTATTAAATCAACTTCGACATCTCGAGCGAAGCACGCTCATTCTCATTGGGATAGGATAAAGCTCAGCAGTTCCTTGAGTATTTCTCCGCCAGAGAGCGAAGCATCCACACCCTTGCTTGCGGCATCGGCCAAACGGATACGCCGAATAATCTCGTAGACCGAACCAGAGGAATAGAGCCGTGCCCCTGTGAGGTAGTCCCTCACCTGGAAGCTCCCAACTTTGAGTAGCTCACCCACACTACGCTCATTGATCTGCGGCAGATAGTACACGGCCATGAGCGTAGAGAAGTAATTGAATAGGACGGGGAGAGTCATCTGAATGGGATAGTTCTTCTCATTCGCCGCAAAGTAATAGGCAATCTTGAAGGCTTTGGGAGCGTCTCTCTCCACCACCGCCCTCAAAAGCTCAAAATTATTATACTCCTTACTGATGCCAATATGCCGCTCGATAATCTCTGGCGTCACGAGCTTATGGGGGGATGCACTCAGGGCAATGGAGAGCTTACGCACCTCCGAGAGTATCTTCTCTAGATTATTGCCCGTATGGTCTGCCATAACGAAAGCTGTACGAGGCTCTATGCTTAGCCCCTCTGCCGAGAAAGATTTGATGATGAAATCAGGGATTTTGGAGTCGTAGATCTTACTACTCTCGTAGAGTCCATCAATTGCCTCAAGGCTCTTGTAGAGTGAGCGACGCTTGTCTGCTTTCTTCTTGTAGCAAAGCACTAGACAAGTGCTCTCTGGCAGACTGGGGATGTAGGCAGCGATTTGCTCAATATCCTTAATCATCTGTGCCTCTCGCACCAGCACAAGGTGCTTCTCGCCCATTAGGGGGAAGCGCATAGCCTCGGTAACGACCTCTCTCGCCGCCACATCATGTCCGTAGAGAATGGACAGATTGAAGTCTCGCTCGTCCTCGGGAATGAGCTCGGAGGCAAAAACTTCGGCTAGTTTGTCTATAAACAAAGGCTCCTCACCCCAGAGCATATAGGCAGGAGCAAGGTTTCTTTTCTTGATTTTGCGTACGATATCTTCGTAGGTAGGCATCTTAAGTGGCGAACACGGTTGAACTGAATCGGGCAGAAATCTGTACTTTCGTCAAACATATGCCCACATAACTCTAGGACAAAGATAAATGATTAGACTCAACCTCCCCCCCTACGCCATCAGGCTGAAGCAAGACTCAGGCAAACACTATGTCTTCGACGACCTACGTCAGCGCTTCGTACGCCTAACTCCAGAGGAGTGGGTGCGCCAGCACTTTGTCCACTACCTCATCGATCATCTAGGCTACCCGAGAGAGCTACTGATGAACGAGGTTCCTCTACAGCTTGGATCGCTCAAGAAACGAAGCGACACCGTGCTCTATGATCGACAGCTACAGGCTAGAATGCTCGTCGAATACAAGGCGCCGTCCATTCGTCTAAGCGAAGCCGTGCTAGAACAAATCATTCGCTACAACTATCACTTCCGTGTCCCCTACCTCATCTTGAGCAATGGGCTGGAACACATTGCCTACCACATAGACTATGCCTCGATGACCTACCGCACACTAGGCGAAATCCCGCGCTACACCGACTTAACCTAGGGACTTCGGACTCCTCAACCATAACACAACAACTAGTGGTGTGTCATAATGCACAAAATGCTGTGTTGCCTGCGACATTCGGCTTCGGTCACATACCTTAGTATGCTCCCTTCAGCCTCAGTCTTAGCACCTTGCATTTTACACATTCTGAGACACCTAAAAGGGGCTGCGAGCAAAATCGAATTTTGCCACAGCCCCAACTATAAATTAGTGCTTAGCTAAGCTTACTTCTTCTGTAGCTTGAGCGTAGTTACGACGCGTCCGTCCTGTGAGATTTTGAGTAGATAAATCCCTGCAGGAGCGTCCACATGCAGTGTATGTAGCATCGCTGCGTCTACATTAGCCTCGCTATGAGAGACAAGACGACCAGACAGATCGTATAGAGCGATGTCGTAGCTACCAGCCTCGGCAAAGCGAATGCGCACATCTTCGACGAAAGGATTGGGATATACCGTTAGGTCAATTACCTCTGTCTGCTCGACTGTTACATTCTTCTTGACTACATTGATCACATTGAAGGTCTTTGTATCCTCACCCCATGCATTCTGCAGAGTAAGCGTTACGGGATAAGCCCCTTCTCTAGACCAAGAAACCACTGACGTACCACCAGCCTCGGAGCTCTTGATGTCGGCTAGTTTGCCCTTAGGAACACTCCAAACGGCCTCAGTCGTGACGTTGTAGCTATTGCCGGGTAGTAGACCAGTGCCGGGACCAAAAAGCGGATTAGGCTCCTGTGTCCAAACGACATTCCCCTCACCCTTCCAAGTGAGCGAGCGCACCTCAGCCCTGATGTTGCTACCAACACGGCTAATGAAGTAGCCATCTTGTGGCTCCTGCTCAAAGTCAAAGTAAGCCTTAAGCCCGTTGATGCTCTCTGGAGCATCGCTATGCTTCATTGCTTCCTTGACTTCTGCATCCGTGATGACGCGGTCATAGACACGCACCTCATCAATTAGGCCGTCAAGCGCAGAGGCAAACTTTACGTAGCGGCTGATATTGAGGTCATAGTTGGATCCATACACAGACGATCGCTTATCGGAAGGCTGCGTTTCATCAAGGAGCACACCATTGATGTAGATCTTAGCTGCTAGATCGTAGCTAAGAGATACGGTGATGTGGTACCAGCCTCCAGCCTCCATCTTATAGGCCTTGGTATCGACAAACTTCTCACGGGCATCATTATTATCATATCCTGTAAACATATTGGTCCAGCTGAAGCCTTGGTAAGAAGGCCTAGACTTATGGTCGTTGGTATGGCCTCCACCATAGTTTACCCAGAAGTAGCTCCATTCGCTCATAGGCCATGGGGCATGGGGCTCTGCGATCTCAACCAAACGCACACCATCTTCTCCGGGAGCATAGACCGTCTTGTGTGGGCGCAGCCAGAAGGAAACCGTCATACCGCCCTCTGCTCCTGTAGCACGAGAGTTGCCAAGACGAATGCCTAGCGTCTCATAGATCTTCTTGATTGAGAAGCTCTTGTCTTGGATACGCAAGGCGCGCGACACAGCACCATCGCTCTTTTTAGCGGTGTAGGCCATAGTCACAGCTTCATCGGGACGCACCTCGATAGCGGTATTCTTACCGTTGGCAGTGAGGCTATTGATACGTGGGGTAGTACCTGCGGCCTCGGGCACTACAGATATATAGGCAGGGAGAACCTCCGTCTGCCCATTTTGTAGTGTGTACTCCACATCGCAGAGCCCTACTGCACTTGCAGAGAACTCCACAGATTTGCTATTGCTTACCTGCTTGATGATCTTGCCGTCCTGCTTAACTGCCCAAGACTTAGCTGCGGGGTGAGTGGGGTCATCAAAGCTGACATGCACTGGTTCACCGATATTGACAATCGTCCTATCGGCACTTACAGTCCCTACAACCTTGGCCTGCGAGAGGTCTACATAGTCTGTCCATGTGATTGGGCTCTCAGTCTTGCCATCTAGAGAAACAGCCGAGACACCGTAGCGCACACGGCGCTTACCCTCGATGTTGAGCTTAGCCCCTACGACGTAAGCAGCCCAAGAAGTAGTAGCCGTACAGAAGGCCTCGGACTCCCCTTCTTGCTGAGCATAGATCTTGAAGAACCAAGTATTGACCTCATCGTTGTAAATAATAGTCTTGTCAGCCTTAGGCTCGGCCATTCTGTAGACGAGCTTGAAGTCGTGCCCCTTATAGTTATTGTCAAGCACCTTGTGCAGCACAATCTGCGGAGCCGTGGGCGTCTTATAGCTACTACGAGTGAGAGCAATCTCTCCGATGCGCACAGCGAAGTCGGCAGAGGTTTCTGCAAACTTCAGCCCGATGAGTGCAAGCGTAGCATCAGACATATTTAGGTCTGCGAAGCCCGAGCCAACCTCAACTGTCTTCTCAGTCCACTCTCCATACTGGGGCTTCTCTTCTCCATCTAGGATTGTAGCCGAGTATTCCTCTCCCTTGCCTTGTGCTGCATTGGCCCATGCAATAGAGCCAGTACCTCTAAGCATCTTATAGCGCACTGTCAGCTTATCTCCAGCCTTGAGCTCATACTTGGTCTTGAAGAGCTGGAGGTACTGCTCCTTACCCGATCTTCCAGAGATCTCTAGACAAGAGCCGCCAAACCAAGCATCAGCCCAAGTGAGGCGGGCTTTCATGCTCTCTTGAGGGATAGTAGCCTCGGTGCGCCCCATAAACTGAGTAGAGAACCACCAGCGCCATGTAGGCATGAAGTCCTGCATACCAATATTGTACCATTCGCCAGCAAAGGCTTGCTCACCCTTGAGGTTGAAGTATCGTCCGTTACCGAGGTTGAAGTACGTTACAAATGGCTCTTGCTCTAGGTTGCCGTGCAGAGTACTGCGGGCAGCGATTAGCTTAGAGATACCGAAAAAGCTGGCTGCTGCTTGAGAGCCAGAGGGAATAACCGAGCCATAGCCATAATGACTAATCGGATTGTGTTTACCTCCCGTGAAGAAGTATTCGCTAGCCAGCTGATACTCCTCCTGCTGGCTTAGGGGATTTGAGCCACCGCCTCCACGGTTCTCAAAGAGCATGTTAGATCTGTGTGCACCCCAAACCCCGATAGAGATTGGGTGACGTGACAGCAGCTCCCAGCGCACACCACTACCAGCCTGCATATTGATCCCTGCGTAGACATCGTATGAGCTACGTCCTAGCCCCTCGGCTGTAGCCTTACTGGTGTTGAGATGGCTGTCGTACCAGTTATAGTTCAGGAAATAGTGATTCGATACCACTCCTCCATCCTTGTGAAACCAATGGGTATCCTCACTAGCCAAGTCATCCCAGTTGCTTGAGAATCTCCCTGAGCTTGCCGTAAGCGAATACCAGTCGTTGGAGTAATTGAAGAAGCCCTGCTCGGCCGCTTTTTTACCCGCCTTAGCCAAAAATGAAGACATCTCTTGCGCCAGATTCCAGTCCATATGGAACTCCGAGTTATAGCCTGCTCCATCAAGGCCATAGTACTTGAGGTACTGTAGGTACTTATCCACTCCGCCACTTACCACAGTATTATACTGACGACCTGCTCCATTGTTCTTAGTTATTTCAGCTCCGAAAGCAGGAGAGGACGTCGCTGTAATCGATACTCCATTCTTGTGAGCCACGTCAGCGAATGCTCCCGGCATACGCAGATAGGGAGCCGTCCAGTTACCCCAGTGGTCAATATAGCTCCATGTAGAGAATACCTCGGAGTTAAAGAAATACGAGGGGACAGCATTCCAGCCACCTACGCCGCAGGGAACCCACCACATGAATTTACGATCGGTCGATAGATCACGATTAACTTGAGTGCTGCCTTCCACGAAGCGCCGACGAGGACGAACGCGACTGGTGAAAAACTCTTCATCCTCCACTCGCTCCTTGGAGAGGGCGCTTCCCAAAGACCAGCTACGATAAAGATCTGCGAAGTCCTCCTTGCTCCCCATCTCCTTGACGTACTGAAGATGCGTGGGCGTCTGAGCCTCTACTACCCAGCTACTAGCCAAAGCCATGGATAGACTCAATAAAATTGTCTTTTTCATACTGAATGATTTATATACGTTCATTAGCAATCATAAGAAAGAGAGTGGGCTAGCACATTTCGAGAAATGACTAGCCCACTCTTTGCATGTTTTCTTAAACTAGAGTTTTACCCTACTTTTTCTGCAGTTTAAGCGTCTGTAGAAGCTTACCCTCTGCAGTCTGTACGCGTAGCAGGTAGATACCTGCAGGAGCGTCTAGGTTAACGGCAACGATGCTACCAGACTCTGCATCCATAGCCTTGCGGCTCACGAGACTACCAGAGAG
This sequence comes from Porphyromonadaceae bacterium, assembly GCA_030528445.1. Taxonomy (GTDB): domain Bacteria; phylum Bacteroidota; class Bacteroidia; order Bacteroidales; family Porphyromonadaceae; genus Porphyromonas. Next base: position 12,849 of record JAUMYV010000026.1, read on the forward strand.
ATCGTAGATAGCAATCTGATACTTACCAGCGGTTGCAAAACGAACATTCACGGTTTCCACGAATGGATTAGGGAATGCGGCGAGACTTACTTCGTCCGTTGTCTCGATGCGACCTGGATCTGTAATTGTGATTACGTCGATCTCACGGCTATCTGTACCCCATGAGTTAACTAGCGTGAGTTTACCTGTGAAGACACCCTTCTTGGCATAAGTAACCTTTGCACTACCAGCGACGTCATTACCAGTTGCATCTGTGACAGCACCACGTGGGAATGACCACTTAGCAGTAGTCTCTACCTTGAAGAGCTCACCGGGTAGATATGGAGAACCGGCCTCAAATGATGATGGAATACTTGATGGGATGAAACGACCTTCTGCGCCCTGTGGATCTGCAGTAAAGATTGCAGTCCAAGAGTGAGGCTTCTCTGAAAGCTTGGAGATCTTAGAAGTGAACTTATGCTCCGCATTCATTTCGCTCTCGAAGTCCCAGTAACCGACAGTACCCTGTGGGAGTGTAGACGAATACATTTCCTTAGCCACCTGCTCCTCTGTAAGAGCAATATCATAGAATTTAACATCATCAATCACGCCATCTACACCAGCACGACCTGCAGCAGTACCACCGAAGTAAATGAATGATCTATCGTTGTAGTCGGTCAGATTGAACCCTGTTTCGTCAAGACCCTGACCTTTCGCGCCTGCATTGCTATACTCAACCGCCTCAGCTGGCTTACCATTGACATAGAGACGACCAATAGTTAGTCCACTATCCTTTTTCTCAAAGACATAGACAAGGTGCGTCCAGGCTCCAATAGGAAAGTTGATACGATACTTCTGATGATGCTCTGCTGCACCCTGAGCATAGTCCTTACGACGAGCTACATCGTATATCTTGCTATTAGGATCATAAACAGACCAAGTATTACCCCAGTTGTTCTGAGGCCACTCGTGGTACTGTACATCACGTACATTAAGCAACTGAGTAGCCCCCTTGAATGAATTAAACTTCACCCAAAGAGCCAAAGACCAAGTTTGACCAGGCTGGGTCAACCCAACCTCCTTAGAAGGGATCGAGTATGGCTGTTCCGAAAGGCTAATTCCCCTTGACACTGCTCCATTGGCGCTATTACCCGTATAGGCAAGCTCATTAACCTTGGCCTGCTCACTCTTCACATTCTTAGCATCACTACCATTGAAGGTCAGAGTCTTGATGCTTGGCACGGCTCCCTTACTCAAATCGGACACCTGAATGAAGCCGAAGAGCTCCTTAGTTTCACCTCCAACTGTGTATTTGAGTGAATAAATGCCTGCCTTGGGCAACTTATGAGTAAACTTCTTTGATGCAGGGAAGCTCTGGATAACCTGTTTCTTGTCATCGAGGATTTCCCAAGTGGCATCGGCGTGCGTTGGATCCTCGAACTGAACTGTAAAGTCTTGCTCTGGCTTGATTACAGGCTTATCGATGACAATCGTTTCACTTATTTCCTGAGTACCAACAGCCTTGTATTCGCTCCAAGCGATTTCCCCCTCGGTAACACCATCTAGGCCAACAGCAGATACCCCGAAGCGAACCTTCTTAGCCTTAGCCACATCGAATGGAGCAGAGAAGTAGAGGCCCGCCCATGAAGTCGTCGTGCCAATAAAGTACTCTTTCTCGCCCTCCTGCTGGCTGTACAGCTTGAAGAAGGCCGTCTTCACATCTTCGTTGTACACCACTTCATTTTTGGGGTGACCATCAGGTGTAGGCATATTGAAGATGATCTTACCATCAATACCCTTGTAGGAGTAATTATAAGCCTTGGTGTACTTCTCTGTAATTGCAGGCTTGGCAGGCTTCTGAACATCACCTCTCACGATAGAGAACTCGCCAATAAGGAGCTCCATATCCTTAGCATTCTCAAACTTCAAGGCTACAGCCGCCATTGTCTGGCCTGCGAGATTGAGGTCGGTGAAACCATCACCAACCGTGATTTCAGTAGTAGCCCATTCATCTAGATCCACATCGTCAGAAGAAACCACTGTGGCTTGAACTTCATCCTGCTCCTTACCCTTAGACGAGGCTACGAGAGCGAGGCCTGCAGACCCAGCCTTGAACTTGTAGCGTAGGCGAATCTTGTCGCCGCTCTTGAGGGCAAACTCTGTCTTGAAGAGGTGGAGGTACTCGCTCTCGGCTGTACCCTTGATCTGGAAGCTAGAGCCCCCGAACCAAGCATCATCCCAGGTGAAAGTGGCAGATAGACCAAGACCCTTAACATCTGCCTCTGCAGAGCCTAGATACTTCTTGGAGAACCAGTAGCGCCAAGTAGGCAGGTAGTCCTGCATCCCGATGTTGTACCACTCTCCCTTGCGCATAGTCTTACCCTCGATGTTGTAGAAGCGACCATTACCAAGGTTGAAGAATGTGAAGAATGGCATCTTGCCTAGATCCCACTGGAGAGAGCTCTTAGCTGTAGCGAAGGCACTAAGACCATGGAAATCTTTCAAGAAACCAACAGAGATACCTAGCTTATTCTGCACTGGAAGCTTAATAGCTGGGTTACGGCTACCATTGCCAAAGAAGCCCTCCGTACGGCTAAGGTAGGTGCGCTGCATGGTCTCGGGAGATGAGCCAAGCTCGTTGCGGCTCTCGAAGAACATGTTGCGGTTGTGTGCACCCCAAAGCCCAATAGAGGTACCTGCGTTCTCAAGCAATTGCCATCGACGGCCTTCAGCTCCTTGGAGGTTCATCCCAGCGTATACATCTCTAGGGTCTCGATTTACACTCTTGGCAAGCTGATCATTTTTCGCGAGCTTACCTTGGTCCCAACCATAGTTACCGAAGACGTAATTAGACACAGGACGACCATTCTTATGGAACCAGTGAATATTACGTTCTGTAAGTCCGTCGGCTACACCATATCCACCGTTATTAACAACGAGGGTATACCAAATAGCTGCATATTGTGGCCATCGCTTATTTGTAATCGCAGCTTCATAAACATCGGCCATAAACTTCTGAAGCTTTGTCCCAAGCTCCTCTGTTCCATGGAACTCGGAGTTCATTCCCCAGCCATCAAGGCCATATTGCTTGAGAAGTGCTAGAAACTTCTCCGAGCCTCCGTTGTATAGGCTTGCCAAATCTGATCCATACGATCCGTCGTGCGGATTAATATTCTTAGCCCAAGGAATCGAAGAGAGTACAGAGGTACCCACACCATTCTTGTGCGCAATATCCATAAAAGCACCAGGCATACGCACTAGCGGAGCCGTCCAGTTACCATAGTGCGTGAGGTAGCTCCAAGTAGAGAATACATCACTATCAAAAACAGCGGAAGGCAGAGCATTCGTATTACCATCATTAGTAGTACCAATAGGTACCCAGTTGAGCACATGTTTATCCTTATCCTGAGTACGATCCTTGTCTACCTGAGTGGCTTGGTTCGTAAAGCGAGGACGGAACTTGATACGTGAGATAAAGAAGTTTTCGTCTTCCTCAGCCTTAGGATAAAGAGGCTTCCCCGGTGTCCACGCATTGTAAACGTTCGCAAACTTATCTCCATCACCAGTCCACTTGACATACTTCGTAGGGAGCTGTCCGAGTAGAGAAGTCGAAGAGATAAGTACTGCCGCTAGGCAGAGACTTGTCTTTGTCTTCATAAAACTAATTTTATTTGAATGAAACTTAAATTATTCTTACAACGAGTTAGCACCGGCAGATACCTTGCAAGGTATCTGCCGGTGCTAACTTTATTTACCTCTAGCTAGACCTGTTACAGTTCCAGAGAATTTAATCTTCTTACCTGCTACATCAAGCGTCAGATCATTCACGACGATCTTATACTTGGAGCCGTCCTTCTCGATGCTGATGCTACCAGACTCTGCTTGCTTGATGAGACCGCCACCGATGCTCCAGCGAACGGAGATCTCAGTGCCATTACCCACACTATAGGTACCCTCCTCAAACTTATCGGAGCCAGCAACCTTGATTCTGAAGTTAGATGGAATGCTCTGCTTAGCATCCTTAGCCTTGAGTACTACGTCGTACAGACCACCCGAGAAGCGAATACCACTCTGCTTGGCCTCGTACATCTCATTGCTGAGCGTAGCGCTAGGCTGTACTGGCACGATGGTCATCTCACGCTTATCCATACGGTCAGACTTGCCATACTGAGCTCTCACCTCTACCTTGACGGGCTCACTGCTAGGCAGATCGAGTGCCTTGAGGCGTACGACCTCGCCCACGGGGTTCTTGGTTACAAACTCTAGAGGCACATTCTTGTCGATAGACCAGTGCACCTTCGTCCAATCTGGCTTATCACTTCCCTCCATCAGGAGCTTAGCTCTCCAGTCTACCTCGTCGCCTACCATCAAGACGTTTGGCGTAGAGTTGTCGATGCTCAGAGACTTAGGCGAGGCAAGCGTCGTGATATTCTTGATCGTAAAGCTCTTACCTCGTAGCGTAATGGTCATATCTGTAGTACCCGTAGCTAGAGCCTTGAGAGAGAAGACACCATCATTACCCAAGAGCTCTACGATACCAGGAGTTGAGTAGGTAACGTCCTTCTCTAGATCCAACTCTCCTAGTATAACCGCAGTAGAACTACGAGGAGTTACAAGCAGACGAATAGGTAGATGCTCACCTACAGAGAAGCCCGTGATGACAGACGGAGCGAACGAGATACTCTCAAATGGAATAGTCTTGAAGTTGATTACCGAGTAGATCACACCTACTGTGGCCTCCTGTAGGGTACAGCTCACCTTGAAGTTCCCCTCAGTAGATCCACTAGCCACATGAGCAACAAACTTAAACTTGCCAGTTTGGTCAATCACACTCTCTGTCCTCTCGATGATACCGCCACCACCAGATACCTCCCAAATGACATCATTCTTGATTTGGTCAAGGGCTTCTTGTGTATTGGGAGTAACATCGGCATACACCTCGATCTGGTGCTTGGTTAGGATGTCAATCGCGTCGGACTTCTCAAAGGATTTGAAGCTAGGATCTAGACCGAGCTGTGGCTGAATCTCCTTATTAACTACAGCCACCTTGAGCGTTGGACCTAGTTTAACAGATAGGCTCTCCGTCTTACCGGCCACCTTGGCATCTAGCGTATAGATGCCGAGAGGCACAGACTTAGCTTCTACCACATACCAAGCAGCCCCCTGAGGGAGATCCTTGATGAGGTCTTTATCTTTCTCTGGATCTAGAGTTTTTTTCGTAACCTTGAAGACATCTCCCTCGGACGACCACTCAACCTCCTCGTTGATAAGCGCGGCAGGTGCTACAGATAGCAAGATATCTCTCTTATCGCCTGCAGGCATATAGAGATGCTTCTTAACAGGAGTAACCTCATTGAGGAAGAAAGTGATTCCACTAGCATTACCCTTTTTGGCCACCGTAGCCGTTACCTTGGCATAGCGCCCATTTTGTAGGCTCGCACGTATGCCGACTTCCTTGCCTTCTCCTCCCTTGACTGCGACAATCTTATTTCCGTCTATAACCTTGACAATCTTCTCATCCTCCGAAGACCAGCTCACCACTGCATCCTTGATATCCTCCCCATCTACATTGCGCACAGCACAGGTCATGGCGATGGTATCTACCTCTGCTCTCAGCTTGGGGGTAGAGGGTGTGATGGTTATATAGTAGTCATTGCCTACTCCTGCCAAGGTGAGCTTATCCTTACAGCTAAATAGGGACGAAGCGAACACAAGAGCAGAGAGACCTGCTACCCATTTATTGAGTTTTTGTTTCATTTCCTATTGGTTATAATAATTTCATTCATACGAACCCTACCCTATTGCCTTAGAGACTCAACCTAAGCAATAGGGTAGAGCCTAGAGGCTAAAAGTTTTTGGGTTCCCGACGCTTACTCTTGGCTAGGTCATCTCCAGGGATATCTGTCACTATCTCTGTTGGCACATCCCACCACAGACGGGTAGACCCCTCATTAGGACCACCCAAGAGAGCTGGCAGAGTCTTGAGTTCCTCTGCATTGTTGGGGTTCTCTACGTATGGGATACGGCGGAGCTGTAGCTCGCCATCGACGCCCTTCCAGTTGTTGATGTAGACAGGGAAGAGGCGTGGATAGCCCGTACGGCGGAACGTCGTCCATGTAGGTGCCGAGCAAGGAAATACTGCGATATACTTCTGAGTGATGATCTTCTCTAGCTTGACTTCGTCGGTATCGGCTTCGTTCCAAGCCACGCCTACCATCACACGCCCCTTGAGGTCGTGTGCTTTGCCAGCGTATGGATCCACATAGTCAATATCCTTAGGCTCCGTGCGCTCCATATACTTCAGAGCGTCATCTTCGGAGAGACCATTCTCGGTGAAGGAGAGCCTAATTCCACGCTCATACCACTCCTGAGCGGTAGCACCACCTGGCGTATTCCAGCCACGCAGGGCAGCCTCGGCCATGATGAACATCATCTCCGTACGCTTAATCCAAGGCAGCGGCATATTCTGCATATTGGAGCTAGCTGCCGAATAGGGACCATAGCCATGTAGCTTATCACTCTTATTAATCATAGGGATACCCTGACGGACACCGATATAGCCTTCATCTTCGCTGGTATACCCAGTAGACTGGTTATTTGCATTGAGGATATTACCATGCTTGGTGAACCACACCCCTATGAGAGGATTGTCTAGACGCTTCATGATGTTTTCCATAGATCCACCTAGACGAAGGTCGTCCCAACCCACAGAGATCTGCCAGATAGGGTTATTGCCTACCCAGTCGCAGAAGTTACGGTCCTGTGTGAAGTCATAGGCATCCTTGTCGGTAAATACACCAATATCGTCACTCATCGCCTTCTCGGCCTGCTGACGAGCCTGTGTAGGATCTACCTTAACGATATTCATCGCCATACGCAGACGGATTGAGTTGGCAAACTTCACCCAGTTGCGCCAATCGCCACGAGAAACACCTCCACGAGGCCCCTCGATCTTCGCTAGTTCATCGGACGATGGCTGTGTCTCCCTAAGAATCTTGCAGGCTTCGTCTAGCTCGTCGAAGATGCGCTTGTACACTTCTTGCTGCGAGATATAGGTGCGAGGAGGGAAGCGTTTCACCGCTCTCATATCATCAAACGCCAATGGACCAAAGATATCGGTAAGCTCCTGGGCCGTGAAGTCGAAGAGAATCATCGCGATCGCCTTGAAGTGAGGCACCCCGAGCCGCTCACCATGGAAGTAAGCATTGCGAATAGCAGGATAGAGAGCAGAGGGAGTACTCATTGCCCCCATCAAATAGTCATTGGGGAACGTGTAGGTCGTAGGCAGAGCACCTCCGAAGAGGAACTTATTCTGCGTTACCGTCCAGTAGCCTGCATACACATCAATATGGTTCGCACGCTGATACTGATAGTTATGCTCCTGACAGGTAATCACATGGTTCATACCTCCCTTCATCTCCTTGGCAAGAGCTACGGGATCTTCTGCACCAGCACCACCCGTATCGTCAATCTCTTTATTCTGCCCCTGATGCTTCTCTCGAGGAGCATTCCAAGGGTAGTTGTCAAGTTCTCTTGATCCGCAGGCGGGAAGCACTAGCCCCAAAGAGGCTAATGCGATCCCAACTACTATATGTTTCTTTTTCATCGAATTTCTTTTGATAAATAGTTAGACAACTCAACTAGAAGGTAACCTTGGCACTAATCCCGAAGGTACGTGTCGTAGGCATTGAGTAGGCATCGATACCTCCAAAGCCGTTGGCCGCAGACTGAGATATGTCTGGGTCGATTGGGCTATTGCGGTAGATGAAGAATAGGTTACGAGCTATCGCGCTGAGCTGCAGGTTCTTGCTAGAGCCTAGCAGGTCATAGAAGGTGTAGCTGAGCGATACGTCTCTGAGGCGTAGGTTCGTCGCATCGTAGATGTAGTCCTCGATTGGGTTACCCCCGATCGTCTTGTAGTAGATCTCAGGATTCACACGGCGTCCGCTACCGTCGTTAAGCTCTACATAGCCACGATCACGTGCCTCGGCCGAGCGCACAGATACACCATAGAGATCCATATCTGGCTGCGTGAGGCTCATCACCTTACCTCCTATCTTACCATCGATGAGCATGTAGAGCTGGAAATTCTTGTAGCTAAACGTATTGTTGAGACCGAAGTTGATACGTGCCGTAGCATTACCCACCTTCGTATCGAATCCTCCAGAGGCCAGCACAGGCGTATTGCCATCATCTTGCAGAACGATATGTCCTTTGTCATCGCGAAGGAAAGAGTTTACATAGATATCACCATAGGCACCACCCTTGACGTACTTAACCTTAAACTTATTAGGGCCTGTCACATAGGTGTGAGGTGTGCCGTCTGGACGGATATAGGTCTCAAGAATCTTATTGTCGTTGTAAGCAATGTTGAAGCCAGGGCGCCAAGTCAGATCCTTGGTGATATTCACTCGATAGTTGGTCGAGAACTCAACCCCCCAGTTGCGGATCTTACCCGTATTCACAGGCACTCCATCGATGTAGAGGAACTGATTCTTGAGGGTAGAGTTGTAGAACGTTAGGTCAAAATCCCAGAGGTTGTCGAAGAGAGCTCCATCCAAGCCGACCTCAAAGGAAGTCGTCGTCTCGGGCTTAGGATCCTTGAAGGGGGGTGGAGCAGGAGAGATTGAACCACTTGGGTCTCTGAGGTTAATACCCTGAGCGAAGAAGTCTTGGTTGGGCACTGGGTTACCTACTACAGAGAATGAGGTACGTAGCTTGAGGCTATTGAACTGCTTACCTAGTGGCAGCAGCTTGTCTAGCTGAGCATTGGCACCAGCGGAGTAGAATGAAAAGGAGATGTATTCATTTTCCTTGGCAAACTGCTGGAAGCTCTTCGCCCACTCTACGCGGTAGCTACCATCTACGAAAATCTTATCGTCCCAGCCGAGGGTTGCCGTAGCGAAGAGGGCTGCCTCCCAGTTGTCACCCCATCTTTCGTTGGGGTTAGCGCTACGACCGGACTTATTGGTGTCGTTGATCACGAGGTCATTCTGTGGCAAGAAGATATTGGGGCGGGCCGCAGTATCTTGGTCGTTGCCCACAGAGAGCGAGCGATTGGCAGAGCGCTTGTGGCTAGCACCTGCAGTAGCCTGCAGACTCAAGGCCTTACCTAGCTCCTGGTTGTAGCTCAAGAGGGCATCTTGGAAGAAGTCTGTAGAGTAGCTACGACCTGTGTAATAAGAAGCACCTAGAGCCTGACCTGCTACGATAGAGGTAGCGTAACGAGAGTTGAAGCCTCTATTCTGTATGTAGTCTAGATTGGTACGTGTCTGGAAGTTTAGGTTATCAAGAATCTTAACCTTGGCAGAGAGGGTACCCAAGAGGCGATCCTGCGTGCTATCGTCGGTGAGCATATTCATGAGCCACCACGGGTTGTTGAAGTCAGTATCTAGCCAGAACCAAGTCTGTACGGGTTGACCAAGTAGCTTACTATTGTGGCGACCATCGATAGGGTTGTACACGACTAGGTCATTGTAAGTACCTGGATGCTGATAGTTGTGGCGGAAGTAGCGCATATCCACGCTGGCTGGCGTACGGTAGAGGGCTGCCATAGGGCTCATAGAGCGACCAATGATGGGTCGATTGAGCGTATTCTGGTGGATATAGTTCATGCTTAAGTCTAGATCTAGACGCTCAAAGAGCTTGTAAGATTGCTTGAACATGATATTGTGACGCATGAACTTATTCTTAGGCATGATACCGGTCTGATAGGTATTGGCATAGGAGAAATAAGTCTGCTGCTTCTCTGTCCCTCCGCTGATTGTAGCAGCCGTATTCTGAGTGAACCCAAGGTTGAAGAAATCCTTGATTGTATTGCGTGGTGTGCGTGTGAGATAGGGTGTAGCTGCTAGCTCGTCGTCCGTTAGCTCGCTGATGCGCTTACCCCAACCATCATACCCTGCACCAAGGCCATAAGTTTTCTGTAGCTCTGGGTAGTCTGCGATGAGGTCTACCATAGTACTGGTAGAGACATCTACACGGAGCTTGCCCTCACGTCCGCTCTTAGTCGTGATAATCAGCACCCCGTTATTGGCGCTACTACCATATAGAGCCGCAGCGTTGGGGCCTTTAAGTACGGTAAGAGAAGCAATGTCGTCTGGGTTAATTGTAGAGAGGATATCACCTCCGTCTCTCCCTCCTCCCTGCAAGAGATCGGTAGTCTGTCCGGAGGGACCGCTAGAGAGGGGCACACCATCTAGCACAATCAGAGGTTGGTTGGTGCCGAGGATAGAATTCTGACCACGAAGGGTAATCTTGGTAGATCCACCGCCAGCTCCCGAGTTGTTGGGTGTAATAGTCAGACCCGCACTCTTACCACGCAGAGCGTTGACGAAGTTAGGCTCCTTGATGCGCGTCAGCTCCTTATTGTCCACCGATTGGGTGGCATAAGTCAGCGTCTTGCTCTTACGCTTAATCCCAAGAGCCGTTACCACAACCGCCTCGAGTTGCTGCGAATCCTCACGCATGGTCACATCAATTTTGCTACGACCATTAATATCAATGGTCTGCGTAGCGAAACCAATGTAGGAGAAGCTCAGCTGCTTGATACCTTTGGGTACATCTACGCTGTAGTTGCCATCAAAGTCAGTAAGACCTCCATTCTGAGTAGCCCCTACAGGGATTACCTGCACTCCGATCAGGGGCTCACCCTTGTCGTCTTTGACTACTCCCACAACCTTGCGGGTTGCCTGCGCTCCTAGACTATCAATCACGAATAGCCCTAGTAACGCCATGAGTAGAAATTGCTTTAGTACTCTCATCACTATAGTTTAATAATTATAAAAAATCTCATATCCTCTCAGCGCTCTTTTATTAAGACCCCAACAAAAGAAGCAAATCTCATATCCAGCGTCTAGAGTCAAATCTAGACATTAATGCATACAAAATTAAATCAAAGCAATAGAATTATCCAACTTATTTTACCAGTACCAGCAATAGATATTTTATTAAATAAATTATTAAATAAGAACAAATAGAAAAATGTCCTTTTTTATCCTAACTTTATTCCAAAAAGAAAATTGAATAGTCGGATAAAGCACACATAGTCTACCCGAAGAGCCCACCACAGACACACGAAAAATACATCCATATAACATCGAAAACAAAACAAATTTTATCTAGACACCTCCCAAAATGGACAAATCAAACATTTCTTAGGCACAAAGGGTCACATATTAGATACATAGGCGCACATACCTCGCATTCGCCTTCCTATTGACTAGCGCTACCCCGTAGCAACGCAACGTTGAAAATCCAATGATTCTAGAAATAGGTTTTTCGCGTTTTTAGTTAAAGGATGTAAATGAAATTGGGCTGAAATCTGGGCGAACGGAGAGCCGATTTGGAGGGATTGGTTCGACATCGCAGAAAATCTGTGAGAGATTTTTTCGGATTGTAGGACTAATCCGCCCCGATGTGTACGCACATCCGCAAAGATTAGTGCAGAGAAACTCTGAAATCTTTGCTTCACTTAGGCTAAATCGGCCCAAAACCAATCCTATACACCTAGCTATCAACACTCTACAAAATAGGCGTTTTGAGCGGTTATTTTTATTCGACTGGGACTAAGTGCCAAAATGAGGTCGGACGCAATCTAGAGCCTCCTAGAGGCCAAATACGCGATCTGCCGTTTTTCGTGCATGCTCAAGGCTTTTCTCTCATCAACATTCTGAAATCTGGTCTAAAATATAAATCTCGCATCCGAAGATGCGTGCATCTGTAAACGAGGAAATGCCCAGTAGTAGGACACAAAAAAACTCAGTGTTTCGGAATGCGCAAACGACTGTATTACTTGCGACATTCGGCTTCGGTCACATACTCTAGTATACTCCCGTCAGCCTCAGTCTTAGTGCCTTGCCGTTTGCGCATTCCGAAACACAGAAAAAGGGCTGTAGCAAAATCGAATCTTGCCACAGCCCCTCCTGAATAATCAATCCTTTTCGTCTTAGTTACCGCAGTACGGTCATGTTTGCTTAGTCGTCGATGCGCTGGAAGTTGCCACGGGCATCGTAGTACACCTCAACATCGTCTCCACGTAAGAGAACCTCTACCTTGTAGCCAGAGCGAGTCTTCTTGATGCTCGACAAGGCTGCTCCTCCGAAGCGACTCTGTAAATCCTGACGCACATTGCTAGGCAATAGGTCTACTACAGACTGTGGGAGTGGACGCTCGTCGCCATCAACCTTGATCCACTGACCATCGGCAGTGAAGTCGATCTCCGTGCCATTAGTTAGCTCTACCTCGTACATCTTGCCATCGCGGTCGGGACGAGCCTTGCGCTCAACCTTCTTCACATAGCCATTGGGGTAGTGCTGGGCTAGGAAGCTCTTAGCTAGCTGTGGCAGATTGCCTGCATTGGGATAGTCACTGCTAGAGTTGCCACCCCCTAGATTATTGCCATTGTCTGGGTTATTGATATTGGAGTCGTCCTCAATACCCTGCAGTCTGCCGTC
>JAUMYV010000027.1 GCA_030528445.1 Porphyromonadaceae bacterium
GAAATGTCGGATGAACTATAATGTCCCCTCCACCTAAGGGTACAATACTTTCCTCAACCTAGTGTCTAGTTCTATGGGAGTATTATATTGATTTTGTTGCAGAATATCTGTAACTTTGCATTGGAAGGCCTTTTGTGCCCAAACTAAAAGATCATTTGATGGCTTATAGCGCAAGATATAGCATATCTAAGGGAATTAGACGTACGCTTCTAGCTCTCTGCCTCGTCTTCGGAGCCGCAGAGATGGCTTGGTGTATCCGTACAGACTCTCTCTGGCAGCAACAAGTAGCTAGAGATGTACTATCCCTGCGCTGTCGCCCTCCCAAAGTAACCTACAGCAGACCCCTAGGTGGGGTCGTCTCCGCTAGCAATGGTACAACGATTGTCATCGCAGGCAATCAAGTACAGGGGGCAGTGCAGGTAGAGGCGCCCACGAGCCTCATGCCTCGTGGCAACGAAATGGGCGGTCAAGGGGGCAAAATAGAGCTACGCATCATGGGGCGAACCATCTACTTCAATCAAGAGGTGGAGCAAGTGGAGCTGATCGACCTCACGGGGCGTCGTCTCATGGTACAGTACAATACACGCCAAACATCCCTAGGAGATATCCGCTCGGGGGTCTACCTACTTAGATGCTCTAGAGCTGGGCAACTGGTTACGACACGTCTGGTACTACGCTAGGGGATCTAGCGGTTTCACATGACATCATCTATAATTACAGATATGACTATTACGAAAAAATTGATGACGCTCTCACTAGCTTTGGGGGCGTTGTTTTTTGGTGCGTGCTCCGATCAGGCGAGCAAGCAGCCCCTCGAGAAGCCATCTCTCATCCCTCTACCCAAGGAGCTTAGCCTAAGCCAAGGAGCATCGTATCAGCTCCCCAAAGTCATTGGCTTCAGCACTCCAGACAGCCAAGCACATTGGGCAGACATCTCTAGCCTACTGAGCACAGAGCTAGGACGCATCACCTCTCTCCAGGTAGAGCAGAGGCAAGAGGGAGCCGAGATTCGCTTTGTCAATAATCCAGAGATTACATCGCCAGAGGGGTACACACTAGTTGCGTCTGCAGAGGGCATCGAGATACAGGCCTCTACGGGACTTGGGTTCCGCCATGCCGTCCAAACTCTGGCACAGCTCACCGATGCCGAGGGTCGGGTATATCAAGCCGAAATCAAGGATGAGCCTCGCTTCGCCTACCGAGGGCTGATGCTCGATGTATCGCGCCACTTCATGAGCACCGACTTCATCATTCGCCTACTCGACGAGATGGCTCGCTACAAGCTCAATCGCTTCCACTGGCATATCGTAGACGGCGGAGGTTGGCGTATGCAGAGCGATGCCTATCCGCTACTGACCAAGAAAGCAGCTTGGCGCACGGAGCGCGACTGGGACAAATGGTGGCACGGACAGGATCGCCGCTTCGTAGACGAGGGGACACCTGGGGCATATGGGGGCTACTACACCAAAGACGACATCAGACGCGTCATAGCACATGCGAGCAAGCTCGGCATCACCATCATCCCCGAGATCGAGCTCCCTGGCCATAGCAACGAGATCGCAGCAGCCTATCCCGAGCTATTCTGCCTAGAGCGCTGGGACAAGTCTGTAACCGACGTCTGCATCGGCAACGAGGCTACATTCACCTTCTTCGAGCGCATCCTCGACGAGACGATAGAGCTATTCCCAAGCGAATACATCCATATCGGTGGCGACGAAGCAGCGATGAACCACTGGGGCGACTGCGCCAAGTGTCGAGCTCGCATGAAGAGCGAGGGGCTCAGAGACCTACACGAGCTACAGAGCTATATGATCAAGCGTATCGAACGCTTCCTGCTTAGCCGTGGGCGCAAGCTCATCGGTTGGGACGAAATCCTCATGGGAGGGCTTGCCCCAAAGGCAACGGTAATGAGCTGGCGAGGCGAAGCTGGTGGCATCGAGGCTGCCAAGAGCGGACACGATGTGATCATGACGCCCAATGGCTTCCTCTACCTAGACTACTACCAAGCCCTAGCAGAGCATCAGCCCCGTGCTATCGGTGGCTACGTACCTCTAGAGAAGGTGTACAGCTACAACCCCGAGTCTAGCAGCCTAAGCGCAGAAGAGAAGAAGCACGTGCTAGGCGTGCAGGCCAACCTCTGGACGGAGTATGTAGAGAGCGATGCACACGCCGAGTATATGTACTTCCCCCGTGCGCTAGCCCTAGCCGAGATAGCTTGGTCGCCACAGGAGAAGAGGAACTACGAGGACTTCCGCAAGCGTGCCACCAAGCAAACCGAGGCACTTAGGTCGAGAGGTGTCAACGCCTATCCGCTCAATGGCATCGCCACTGAGGTCTCCACAGATCTAGACAAGCAGCTCACAAGCCTCACCCTAAGGGCTGAGCAGAGCGGTGTGGAGATCCGCTACACTACAGACGGTAGCGAACCAACGGCACAGAGCAATCTCTACCAGTCGCCTATCACGACTGCCGACTCGGCTCTCGTAGTGGCCAAGCTCTTCAAAAATGGCGTGGCGCTCGACACGATCAGCCTCAAGTACCGCATCGACTATCACAAGGCGATCGGCAAGGCAATCAAGTATGCCAACCAATGGAACGTGCGCTACCCCGCTGCTGGCGCGAAGACCCTTATCGACGGGATTAGGGCTACACCAACCTACCTAGATGGTATGTGGCTCGGCTTCACCGAGCCCCTAGACGTGACGATAGACCTCGGCCAGATGCAAGAGCTCAAGCACATCTTCGCTCGCTTCATGCAGGAGCGTGAGCAGTGGGTGTATATGCCCCGAGAGGTAGAGGTACTCGTCAGCCAAGACGGCAGCAGATTCGAGAGTCTAGGCACACTACCCACCCAGACGGACGAGCACAACCCACGCCCAGTGTTTGAGGTATTCGACTTCTTCCCCAACACCTCGGCTCGATACATCCGTATGCGTGCAGAGATCGGCCGTAGCGCTGGGCACTTCATCTTCCTAGACGAGATTGTCGTCCACTAGACCCCACCCTCAACCCACGTCAGAGTAGACAAGCGCTCTATGCGCCTATCTACTCTGACGATTCTTAAATAGGAATTGCAGAAGACTTAACTTGAGATGCAGCCCTCCCCCAAAACGTAACTTGTAACCTCAACCAACTCGATCAGCTATGACCTTCCGTACCCTCATGATCAAAACCCACAGAGTACTGGGTACTCTAGTGAGCATTTTCTTCGTCACTTGGTTTCTGTCTGCTTTCGTGATGATCTATCATAGCTTCCCTAGATTCTCCTCCGACGAGGCTCATCGTCTCTACCCTAGCCTGCCGACTTTCTCTCCTAGCGACAGCCTACTCTCATCCTTAGAAGCAATGCGTGTGCATAGCCCAGAGAGCAAGCTGTCGTCTCTCTCCCTTAGCTACAACCCAGTCGTAGGGCATTACCTCGCCACTAGTGGAGGTGGAGAGGAGCACTGGTTCACGCTCGAGGGCAAAGCCATTACTCCCGAGGCACCAACAGTCGAGGTATGCCATAGGGTAGCCGCGCTCTGGTTCGACAAGATCGAGCGCATCGACACACTAACGACCCTCGACCAGTGGACGCCCTTCTCTAGGCTTAGAGAAGACCTACCCTTCTACCGCCTCAATCTCTCCCAGCAGGGGCGCGAGGTCTATCTGAGCGGACGAGACGGACACATCATCACCGAGCACACCAAGGGCGAACGCATCTGGGCTTGGCTAGGGGCTATCCCTCACTGGGTCTATTTCACTTGGATACGTGAGAATAGAGACCTGTGGCAGAATCTAATCATATTCCTCTCGGCTCTAGGTAGCCTCATGACCCTGACGGGCCTATATATAGGTATAGATGTCTTCGTCAGAACGCGCAAGAGCAAACGAGGCATGCACTCGCCCTACAAGCGACGCTCCTACCGCTGGCACCACATCATGGGGACTCTCGGCGGTATATTCATTTTGACATGGGTATTCAGTGGGCTTATGTCTCTAGCCGACGTACCTGAGTCTATCAACGGATCTCCCAAGCAGAATCCTAGAGAGGTACTAGGCGAGCAGGCACTCCCCCTTGGCAGCTACTCCCCCAAGCTTATTAGCCAGATTCTCAGCCGTGGAGATGTGCGCAGCCTTCAGTGGAGCTCTATGGGCAATATCCCTACCATCAAGGCCACCGACAACCTAGGCCAAACGACCTGCTACGATGCACGCACAGACATACCTACCCCACTTCACCTAGAGCGCCCTCAGCTAGAGCAGCTCATCGGGCGCATCTACACAGACCATACGTGGCAGATTGATCGGCTAGAAGAGTACGACAGCTACTACATCAGCCGCAATGGGAAGCTCCCCCTGCCCGTCTGGCGCATCCAAATCGAGGCAGAGGACGATCCCTACATCTATGTACATAGCCAGAGCGGTATGGTACGCACCCTAGACAGGCGCGCCCGCTGGCAGATGTGGGTGTACAACAAGCCCCACAGCCTCAAATTCACTTGGCTCGTAGACAAACCTATCCTCTGGCAAATCGTATGTTGGGTGATTCTGCTGGTCGGTACTGTCGTCTCTGTCACGGGGTTAATCCTCGGCGTTCGCTACCTGCGCAGATCTCTAAAACCCAAACCCAAGCGCTGAGAGCTGTGCAGCAGCTGAAGAAGATATCTGATAGCCATAATGTCTATTCTATATTTGGCTGATGAGCTGTAACTTTGTACCCTAAGACTTGCGCAAATAAGTGCGACAGACAGAATAGACAGCGACTCTGTGAAGATTAATAGAAAATATATCCTTAGGGGCATCCTCGCCATTATCCTTACGCCAATCATATTGGTACTCGTGGTGGGCATAGCCCTCTACATCCCTGCCGTACAAGATATGGCAGTACGCTATGCCTCAAGAGAGGCAAGCTCGGCGCTCGGCATGCAGATTGAGATCGGACGCCTACGGCTAGGATTTCCGCTCAAGCTACGCCTAGAGCGCTTGCACGTAGTACAGGCACCACCAGATACTCTGCTTAGCCTAGGCGAACTTAGCCTAGGCCTAGACTTGATGCCTCTACTAAGTAAGCAGGTCTATGCCCCATCTATCCTAGCCAGGGATATTAGGCTCAACTATGTCGATAGCGCTAGCACCACACAGCTCACCCTCGACGAGCTCACCGGGCAGAGTCTCTCTGTCGATATAGATGCCCAGCGCGTACACCTGGAGCTACTCCGCTCACAAGGGGCGAGGGTTCGCTACCAGAGCCTAGACACCCTAACCAAAGAAGAGGAGAGCGAGCCTATCAAATGGCAGATACAGGCAGATCTACTAGAGTTGCTAGAGACCAGTGCTCAGATAGATATGCCTCTAGACTCCATGATTGTCGGCACCGAGGTGCAGAGGCTTAGGCTGGAGGATACACAGGTCAACCTAGAGACGATGCGCCTAAGTCTGGGGCATGGGCAGATCGAGGGTGGCCTAGTCAGCTATGCCAAGGACTACAATGCTCCCTCTACAGATTATCTAGACTACAATCATATCCAAGCCGAAGACATCGCCCTAGAGGTGCACGACCTCCTATCGGAGGGACAACTACTCCAGATGAAGCTCTCGGGCGGTCAGCTTCGCGAGCGTAGTGGTCTAGCCCTAGAGCAACTATTGGGCTCTATCGCCATGGATAGCGTCAAGGTAGAGCTGACGGATCTAGCCCTACGCACCTCCAACTCTTCGTTCTTTGGCAACCTCTCTATGCCGTGGAGCATGCTCTCTGGCGATAGTACTGCACACACCGAGCTACACCTAGACTGCTCTATAGGCTCGGAGGACGTGAGGAGCTTGACGGGGCAGAGCCTCGTAGCTTACGACGAATTCGCCAGCTACGACAGAGGACTCAAGCAAGCCGATCTCACCAATCCTATTGATCTAGGAGTACACATCTCGGGGACACTCAACCACCTGCGTGTAGACCAGATGCAGATGCTTTGGCCAGACGTCCTAGACCTCAGCGTAGAGGGCGAAATCTTCGGGCTAACCAATGACAAGGAGCGAAGAGGAAAGCTCAAGATCGAGGGTGGACTACAGCGCAAGGCTCGCTCGCTACTGGCTCTAGTATCGCCAGACATTGCCAAGACGTACACCCTACCTGCTGGCCTTACGCTCAAGGGGAACTTGGATATGGGCAGAGGTAGACATCAGCTGAACCTCGCTCTCAAGCAGGGAGATGGCGCAGCCAAGCTCTCGGGGCTATTCGTCGAGCAGAGCAAACAGTACCAAGCGGATCTAGAGGTACGGGCACTCGATCTCAAGCGCTTTATGCCTAGCGGAAGCCTCGGACTCCTCTCCGCCGACCTCTCGGTCGAGGGACGAGGATTCAATCCGATGAACCGACACAGCCATAGCGGGCTCAAACTACGCCTCTATCATCTACAGCAAGACTCACTGAGCCTTGAGCAAATTACCCTCGACGGCAATCTCAACGAAGGTGCTCTAGCACTATCGCTCAATAGCTTCAACCCGGGACTAAACCTTGCCCTACAGGCCGATGCACTCTTGACTGGGCCAACCATCTATGGGAGCATTATGCTCGATGCACAGGAGCTAGATATGAAGGCATGGCAAATGACCGAGTCCCCCCTCGATGCCAAGTTTAGACTGACAGGAGAGCTACGAACCAATCTCAAGGATGAGTATCAGATTACCTCTCTTGTGGAGGATCTCAGCCTCAACCTCTCTGGCAGGGTGCTCAATCCTAAGGAAGTACTCCTACAAGCCCTCATCAAGGGCAATCACTCCGAGGCAAGCGTTACCTCTGGCGACTTGAGCCTACAAGCCTCCGCCGAGACTGGACTAGATGGTCTAACAAACCTAGGCACGCAACTAGGTAGCAAGATCGATAAACTGATGGCAGAAGTGCATAGCACGCGCCCTATGCAGACACGCCTAGAGGACATCCTCCCGCTACTGCCTCAACTATCCATAGAGATGAATATGGGCACGGACAATGCGCTCAAGGACTTTCTCGCCGAGCAACGAATCGCCCTAGGCAGTCTGTCGAGCCAAATAGTCCACGACCGAGAACAAGGGCTCAATGGGTATCTGCGCCTAAGCGACCTACGGCAAGATACTCTGCGCCTCAATGCGCTCGACCTTAGCCTCAAGACGCTTCGCTCGCCTCGCACTAGCGACGCTCGCCCGATTAGCAATTCTTACAAAAAGGGTATACTACCAACTCCTCTAGACAGCATGACCCTAGAGCTCATGGCTAGCATTGACAAGAAGCCATACAGAGCTCAAGAGGGATTCGTCATCACCACCAAACTGCTAGCTACGCTACAGAGAGCCAATCTAGACCTAGAGTGGCTCGATACACAGAAGCGTAGCCGGCATCGTGCCAACGTCCTCTTCGGTTGGGACGGATCACACTACTTCGCGCATCTACTCTCCTCGCCTCTACGCATCGGCTACCAAGACTTTGAGGTTAGCCCACGCAACCACATCGCCCTGAACAAGCAAACATATTTCCTACGCAGTGATCTCAACCTAAGGGGGAAAGATCGTGCCCTGATCTCTCTACAAGCTAGCGACTCGGTAGCCAATATACAAGATATCCACCTGATAGTGCAGAGTCTTCGCCTAGAGGACTTCGGCGGGCTAGGATTAGACAACATAGGAGGTACGGTTTTTGCCGACGTTCGCTACTCACGCAGTGGCGACATCAACCAAGAGCCAATCATATCGGGTGATATATCTGCCCAAGGACTTCGCTACGAGGATAAGGAACTTGGGCATTTCGCCACAGCACTATTCTACGAGCCACGAAACAATTCCTCCCACTACATCACCGCAGAGGTAAGCTACCGTGGTACACCTGCACTATCCATAGACGGTATCTATCACCCCGACAACGAACGTGCGCCACTATCTGGCAACCTGACCATGATGGACTTCCCGCTAGAGATGGTTAATCCATTCCTAACGCCCTATAGCACGGCTCTAGCAGGCTCTGTAAGCGGCAGTCTGTCTCTCTCTGGCGAGATTACGTCGCCTCAGATACAGGGAGCCATCGCAGCGAAAGACGGGCGAGTGGACCTCAAACAGCTAGCCACTCAGATACAGCTAGACAGTATTCCTCTACGCTTAGAGGGTAGCACTTTGTACTTCGACCACTACGCCCTACGCTCAGCTGTCGATTCTAAGCGTCCGCTCTACATAGACGGCAGTATCGTAGCTTTCGGCAAGGAGGCAACCAAAACAGACCTGCGCCTGCGTGCCGACGAAATGGTACTGCTCAACCAGAGTAGCCCCCGAAGCGAAGAGCAACTTGTCTATGGTAGGCTCATTGCCTCGAGCGATATGCGCATCACAGGTTTAGCCGATGCGCTCAAGGTGCGAGGCAACCTATCCGTGCTAGGAGGCACAAACTGTACCTATATCATGCGAGAGGGCCCACTAGAGATGGGCGATAAGATTGGCGAACTGGTAACGTTCGTAGACTTCTCCGACACACTCTTCGTCAAAGCTCCCGTAGAGACGACTCGCCTTGGCGGTCTTGACGTCAATCTTTCGTTACACTTCGACCCATCGGTACGCTTCGGCGTTGACCTCACGGCAGATGGTCGAGACTACATGAGGGTACAGGGCGGAGGAGATATGCAGTTCAGTTACCCACCATTCGGCCAAATGAGCCTCATTGGCCGATACGAAATGAGCGGAGGTGGTAAGCTACACTACACCATGCCTATCGTGGGCGGTAAGCTCTTCAACATAGACCCGTCGGGCTACCTCCTCTTCAACGGAGATGTCGCCAACCCGTACATCAACTTTGTCGCCACACAGACGGTCAGGGCAAGCACGGGAGAGGGTAAGAATGCGCAGAAGACAAACTTCGTCGTAAGCATCAAAGCGCAAGATCACATCGACAACATACAGCTAGCCTTCGACCTATCTGCTCCAGAGAACCTAAGCATCCAAAATAGCCTCAGTACCATGACGGCAGAGGAACGAGGCAAACAGGCGATAGGCCTCCTCGGCACGGGCATATATCTGGCAGGTAGCAGGGGCGGAGGCGACTTCAACCTTGACGGAGCGTTGACGAGCTTCCTACAGAGCCAGATCAACCGAGCGGCAGGCACTCTGCTACAAGGCACCGACCTTAATATAGGTATGGAGGTGCATGACGGAGCCAATGGGGGTAACGCCTACACGGACTATACCTACAGCTTCAGCCGAAGGTTCTACAACGACAGAATCCGTATCGTCGTAGGTGGTAAGATTCAGAGTGGAAATGTACCGAGCAATAAGGAGCAGACCCTCATCGACAATGTAGCTCTCGAGTATCAGCTCGACCAAGCTGGAGATCAATACCTCAGACTCTTCCACAAACGAGTTACAGACAATATCCTAGAGGGCGAATATACCGAGACTGGTGGCGGATATCTGCTCAAGCGCAAGCTAAATCATCCGTGGGATCTCTTCCGATTCCGTCGTAGGAAATCAGCCGACGAGGCATCTCTCGACACCATCGCTCCTAGTATATGGCGTGTTCCCTCCTCCGAGGCTAAGACGGATACTGTACAAACGACTAAGTAATTATGACCCAACAAGCATCCATCTGGGAGCGTAGCCTCTCGATGATTGGCACTATCATAGTATCGACCCTAGTGCTCTCTCTAGCATCCTGCTCTATCAGACCCTATCAGGGGTCAGATGACATCCTCTATACGGGCGTGAAGGATATAACCTTCTCTGGTGGAGAACGCAACGAGCATACCGAGATAGCCAAAGCGGCAGCAGAGGAGCGCTTCAACTATGCGCCCAACAACTCGATCTTCGGCAGCGCTTCGTACCGCTGGCCACTACCTCTAGTAGGTCCATGGATACATCTCAACTACGCTAGCGACTCGACCTGGCTAGGACGTTGGCTAGGGCGTGTCCTCGGGTCCAAACCCATTTGGACTCGAGACGTCAATCCAGCATTGCGTAGCCGAGTAACAGAACGCATCCTTGCTGAGTTTGGCTACCTGAATGCGCGAGTATCTCATCAAATTCACCTCAACAAATCGGATTCGCTTGAGGCCAAAGTCTCCTATCACGTAGACTTTGGTTCGCTCTACCGTATCGACACGATGGAGTACCTACCTACCTTCACACTCAAGGATTCGCTCAAACTAGTACATCGCGAGCAGAGCGTCCTCAAGCCTGGGCGTCTATTTACGCACGATGTCCTGCTCAACGATAGGATTGAGGTAAGCTCCAAGCTACGCGAATATGGTTATTACTATTTCCGTCCCGAATATATCCAGTATGAAGCCGATACGATGAATCGAGGTAATGCGGGTGTACACCTACGCAGTCGCCTCATTGAGGGTGTCAACCCCGAGGCTCTCAAACCTTGGCGTATCCGCAACATCAATCTACGTTTCCTCTCCAATGATGCTCGAAGCCAGATTCTCCTAGCAGACACGGCTCACATCAACCCAAAGGTACTGGCCTACTACAACGGCAAGATGCCCCTACGTCGCAAGATCCTAGATAGCCGACTGCGGATGCGTCCCGATAGTCTATTCCAGCAAAGCAAGGCTGATCTGACGCTCAAGAGCCTAAGCAACCTCGGAGCTTTCTCGGGCATTGAGCTACTCTACAATCCCGTAGAGGTAGAGAACCCAAGCGAGCATCCCGAGCGTCAACTCGACCTGAGCATCATGATGCGCCAAGATAAGCTCTGGGAGGTCTCACTTGAGGCTCTCTTCAAGCTCAAGAGTACGGAATTCGTGGGGCCAGGGGTAAGATTTGGGTTAGATCGAAAGAACTTATTCGGCGGTGGGGAAATCCTCTCGACCGCAATCTACGGCAGCTACGAGTGGCAGACCGACCGCAGTCCTATCAGCAGTTTCTCCTCGACCCTCAATAGCTACCAAATCGGAGCAGAGGCAGCGCTGACTTTCCCTACCCTACTCTTCCCCGGACAACTTGATCGATTCTACCACTACCCAGCTAGTACTACGTTTAAGCTTAGCGGTCAGAGGCTCAACCGAGCACAGTTCTATGGTCTAAGTTCCTTCGGACTAAGCTCCAACTACGACTTTACGCCTAGGGAGGGGCGCAATCATAGCATCACACCTCTCTCTATTACTTACAATCAGCTAAGCCACATTACCAATAGCTTCGCCGAGATTCTACGAAACAATCCCTCGCTTATTCTCAGTATGCAAGACCAGCTCGTGCCACAGATGGGCTATACCTACACGTGGGAGCAGGCTGTGGGTCGTTCGCTCAACCATCAGCTCTGGATACGAAGTGGAGTCAGCCAAGCGGGCAACATCATCAATGCGACCTGTGCGCTGCTAGGACACAAATACAGTGAGACCAAAAAGCTACTGGGTCTACCATACGCTCAGTTCGTCAAGGGGACAGGCGAATTACGCTACACCTACAAGATTGATAGAAACCAGAAGCTAGCTACTCGCCTTTTCCTCGGAGCTGTGTATGCGTATGGCAACGTCAAGCAGGCTCCCTACCTAGAGCAGTTCTACATCGGTGGAGCCAATAGCCTAAGAGCCTTCACAGTGCGTAGCCTTGGCCCAGGCAGCTACAGACCAAGCGAGGAGACCATCTACACCTTCATCGATCGAGTAGGAGAAACCAAACTTGAGATGAATGCAGAATACAGAGGTCGCCTAGTGGGCAACCTTGAGGGAGCTGTCTTCGTCGATGCTGGCAATGTCTGGCTACTAAGACCCGATCCAGACAAACCTGGTAGCTCTATCGGTGAGCTCAAGAGCATCGCCCAATGGCTTGACCAAATTGCAGTAGGCACAGGCGTAGGACTACGATACGATCTAAGCTATCTGGTGATTCGCTGCGATGTAGGGCTTGGTCTACACCTGCCCTACAAAACCGAGCGAAAGGGCTGGTACAATATTCCTCGTCTAGGCGATGCCTTAGGCATACATCTAGCCATTGGCTACCCATTCTAGCTATGGATCAACTCAAACGAAACAGCTATGCGCATACGACTTCTGCTATTGCTTATCCTCATCTCTCTGACCTTGCCCGAGAGCGCCACGGCTCAAAGCCCATCGCAGATAGAGCTTAGAGGCTATGTCCTAGATAGAGACCGCCAACCCGTACCACTGGCTACTGTGCGCATCGAAGGGACAACACTCGGCACCTCAACCAACCTCAAAGGCTACTATAGCCTGCGCCTCAGACCCATCACCGACAGCCTCACCATTGTTTATAGCAGTATCGGCTACCACACCACTCGGCGCAAGCTCCCACGCCTGATCTCTAGTGCTCAAATCACCGTGGAGCTAGGCGAAGATAGCCAAACGCTAGGAGCAGTCATCGTACAGAGCCAAGGGAGCAAGACCACTCGAGGGATGCAACGCCTAGAGCCTGGTAAGCTTAATTTGGGAACTTCGCCAGCAGAGGCAGTAGAGGCTCTTGTCGGCACTCTATCGGGGGTGGCACAGAAGAACGAACTGAGCAACCAGTATACTGTCCGCGGAGGCAACTTCGACGAAAACCTCATCTACATCAACGGCATCGAGATCTACCGCCCCCTGCTGGCTCGCTCGGCAGAGCAGGAAGGATTGAGTGCGATTAACCCAGACCTAACCTCCAGCCTACTCTTCTCTGCTGGGGGGTTCTCGGCAGACTACGGAGACAAATCCTCGTCCGTGCTAGACATTCGCTACAAACAGCCCGATAGTCTAGAGGCTAGCCTACAACTCGGCTTACTAGAAAATAGAGTCTATGTGGGGAGTCGCCACGGCAAGCTAAGCCAAATCACGGGCATCCGCTACAAGCGTGGCAATGCACTGCTCTCTACGCTCGACACCAGAGCCGAGTACGACCCACACTACTTCGATGCCCAAACCTACCTAACCTACTCGTACAACCCTGCTCTGGAGATGAGCTTTCTAGGACATATCAACGGAACTAACTACAACTTCATTCCACGAACACGCCAGACGACATTCGGCACACTCCAGCAAGCCAAGCAGCTCAATATATCTTTCGACGGACAGGAGGTAGACCGCTTCCGAACCTACCTTGGTGCGCTCTCCCTTGCCTATCGGCCCAATAGCAGGATGCGCCACAGCCTCTCTCTCGTGGGCTTCCTCAGCGAAGAGTCGGAGACCTACGATATCACAGGCGAATACATCCTCTCGGATGTCCTGCCCGATGGCGCACCTGCCAGATCGGAGGATAATCCTCTAGACAACAAACTAAAAGCACTCGGTATAGGCAGAGATCGTACACACGGGCGCAACCGAATGCAGTATAGTCTGATGTCTCTATCGGCTCGAAGTCAATTAGCTCTCCCTAGCGACCAACGCCTACTGATGGGGCTAGATCTAAGAGCCGAGGATGTACAGGACAAAATAGCCGAATGGTCAATGCGCGACTCGGTGGGCTACACCACGCCCAAGTCCTCCGATCTACTACGCGCGCACCGAAACCTCTACGGGCAGAGCAAGCTACAGAGCCTACGCCTCTCTACCTTCGCCGAGGGACGTATGCGCTGGGAGATCAAGTCTCTCGGTGACCTCTCGCTCAATGCTGGTCTAAGGGCTAGCTGGTGGAGCTGGAATAGAGAGCTAATTCTCAGCCCTCGCGTCAGCCTGCGCCTACGCCCTAAACAATCAAAAGACCTAGAGCTCAAACTAGCCTCGGGCGTCTACCATCAAGCCCCTTTCTATCGAGAGCTCAGACAGGAGCGTCTTACCCCACAGGGCGAAGGCTACATCACGCTCAACAAGGCCATCAAAAGCCAATCCACTCTACTCTTGCTTGCTGGGGCGGAGTACGACTTCATGATGATGAATCGTAAGTTTAGGCTAAGCGCAGAGGCCTACTACAAGCATCTGTGGCATCAGAACCCCTACATCCAAGACAACATCAAGCTCCGCTACCTAGGCGAAAACATAGGTCGAGGCTATATCCTCGGGGTTGATGCCAAGCTATTCGGCGAATTTGTCGAGGGAGTGGACTCGTGGCTAAGCCTATCGCTCCTACGAGGTCGCCAACGCGTCGCCTCGGGAGCAGAGACACTTCTGCCCAATGCTCCCGTCTACAACCTAGCACTCTTCTTCCAAGATTACTTCCCCGGCTTCAAGCCTATACGCCTAAGCCTAAGAGGGGTTTACTCGGCAGGCTTACCCGTAATACATCCCTATGGTGGATACGATACCGTGGCCTTTACCTCCAGCCCCTATCGTCGCATAGACATCGGACTGACCTACCGCATCACCCAGAGAGGCAACGGGAGTAATCATCGATGGTGGTCGGGGAGGTATGCTCGGTCAATAGATCTAGGGCTAGACGTCCTAAACCTATTCGACATGGTCAATACGAGTAGCTATTACTGGGTTACGGATGCCTACAACCACAGCTATGCCGTTCCCAACTATCTGACGCGGCGCACTTGGAATTTTTCGCTAAGGATTAGCCTGTAAATCACTTAGACACTACAATTAGGGGGGAGTATCGAGCGAACTCGGCCCCCCCTAATTGTATATCCTCCTAATGAGAGGTCAAATTAGCGCTGGAACTTATAAACTCGCCTACCCTCTGCGAGAGGTTCGCCATTGAGATAGAAAATGCGCGTGATCTGAGGTTCTCCTCTTTTGCCAATCCACTTGATTTGGTTCGTATAGCTCAGCACATCTTTCTGTCCATCTCCCCAGTGAAGCGTAACCTCCTGATTGTGATTCTTGGCACCATCAAACTCCCCAAATGAGAGTAACCATTTGCGCTCTTTATCGTGGGATTGAGCATAAGTGAACCCATAGAAATGCGGCATATAGTACCTCAATCCAGATTGCCCACCCAGACGTGCCTGCTCCATGCTCTTGAGGGAATAAACCTTGCCACCCATCTCGATGGTAATAGGTGTCTTCGTGATACTCTGCTGATGATTAGGATCGACCAAGTTCGCCTCTGTAGCATCATAGACCTCGATACTGAAATTGACTGGAGCAATATCCCAAATCAAGTCTTCCTCGGGTTTTTCTTTCTCGCAAGCAAAGAGGGCAACAAGGACAAAACCTAACAAGGCCAATCTCGCCCAAAGAAAAGTAACGACTCTTGTATTCATGTTGTTTAGTTTATAATGATTCTCCCACAAATATAGACATTTAGGCACATTCACAAGGCAATCAGTCCCAACAATTTGTATGTGATACGTCAGATGCGATTAGGTGACCCTCTAAGGGGGAACTCTCCTACGCAGAGTAGAAGCCCCAACCAATCCATAAAATCCTAGCAAAACTCTCCAACCATAGACTGTGAGGCTATTGAGCTAAATTATACCTTTGTATCAAAAGTCAATAATTATGCGTATTCTTTCATGAAGCTCAAGATTCCGCCCGTAGCAATTTTTGCCTTGTTTGCCCTATTAATGTGGGCTCTAGCGCGCCATATATCGCTCATCCATTGTCGTTCGCTCTATGTAGCTGGGGCATGCGTCATTGTAGGGGCATGTATAGCCCTTGTTGGCGTAATCGCCTTTAGGAAAGCCCGAACGACAGTCAATCCCTATAAACTAGAGAGTAGTAGAGAGCTTGTTACCACGGGCATCTACACCCTAAGTCGCAACCCGATGTATCTAGGTATGGCAATCATGCTTGTAGGTTGGGCTTTTTGGCTGGGTGAAATGCTCGCTTTGCTTGGCGTTGTCGGCTTTATGATGTACATCACTTATTCTCAGATCCTGCCAGAGGAGCAAGTCCTCAAAGCCAAATTCGGCAAGTCCTTCGAGGATTATTGCCAGAGAACCAGACGCTGGCTCTAAGCAAACTATTGGTAAGCAAAAAAATCAAGGATTACATTTCCTAACAATTAAAGTGCTTTTTAGATCAAAACCTAACCGACTAAGGGGGAACAAGGGATAGTTCGTATTTGCCCCCTAGGAGGCTCTAGATTGAGTTCGACTTCGTTTTGGCACTTTATCCCAGCCGAATGGAAATAACCGCCTAAAACGCATATCTCACAAACACCATATAATCAAAAAGATACAACCAATAAAAAGGCAATCTTATCCAAATGAGGTGAAGATTTCAGAATTTATCTGCACTAATCTTTTCGAATTCATATACACATCGTAGAGGATCAGTCCTACAATCCGCAAAAAACTCTGAGAGATTTTCCGCAAAACTCGACCAATAGCCCCAAACCATCTAGTCATTAACCTAAACCAGAGAGCCATTTAATTACATTCCTTAACACAAAAAGTAAAAATCGAATCAGCTAGATAGTCATAACTGGCGATACGCTGTGCAAGGCTTATCCATAAGTCAGGAATACACGAGAGCGCTTGTAGGGCAATTTGTCTAACTTTGTAACTAAAGCAACATAAGACTACCTTGCAAGTATGAAAGAAATGACCTACGCCGAGGCATCCGAACGCCTAGAAGTGATTGTCCGTCGCATCGAACACGAAAGCCCCGATGTAGACGAACTAACCAAGCTCGTAGCCGAGGCGGTTGAGCTGACAAAGTTCTGTCGTGAGAAGCTGACGAAAGCAGACAAGCAGCTCAGCGACCTCATGGCTCAACTAGAGGATAACAACAATTAGCCTATGCAACCGAGGTATGCGATCGTCGTAGCAGGCGGGCAGGGGCTACGTATGGGTACGGATATTCCCAAACAATTCCTCCCCCTAGGCGCAAGACCCGTATTGATGCACACGCTAGAGCTGTTTACTGGATGTGAGCAGATTACGCTAGCACTCCCCGAGGGACAGATTGACTACTGGCGCGAGCTATGCCAGAAGTACGGTTTTGGCCTCAAGCATCAGATTTGCCCAGGAGGAGAGACCCGATTCCACTCCGTGCGCAATGCTCTAGAGACTCTGCAGGGCAAGTGGGGCTGCGTTGCCGTACACGACGGCGTACGCCCTTTCGTTAGTCAATCAGTGATCGAGGCTTGCTTCATCGAGGCTGAGCGGAGCGGTGCTGCCCTGCCATACATCCCCGTCACGGATAGCCTCAGACACCTTGCTGGCACCAGCTCTACGGCCGTACCCCGAAACGAATTTGTCGCCGTCCAAACCCCACAGGTCTTCGATCTGGAGAGACTCGCGACAGCTTATCGGCAGGAGTTCTCAGCGAGCTTCACCGACGATGCTTCGGTCTACGAAGC
Organism: Porphyromonadaceae bacterium; assembly: GCA_030528445.1. Lineage (GTDB taxonomy): Bacteria > Bacteroidota > Bacteroidia > Bacteroidales > Porphyromonadaceae > Porphyromonas. The sequence goes on from JAUMYV010000027.1 coordinate 17,116, forward strand.
AGCTGGTCTTGGTGAGATTGGTCTAGTTAAGGGCAACGTGGAGAACATCAAAATAACCAGTCCACAAGACTTGGCTACCGCCGAGTACATTCTAAGCAAAAAGCTGTAATCCCCAGCTGACCATGGCGCAGATCTTCGAGACACCTCTAACCTATCTCCCGGGCGTAGGCCCCAAGCGTGCAGAGATTCTAGCTCGCGATCTAGAGCTGTACACCTATCTCGATCTGCTCCACTACTTCCCCTATAAGTATATCGACCGAAGCCGACTCTACAAGATTCGGGAGATTCGCCCAGATATGCCCTACATCCAGCTTAGAGGCTATATCCGAGAGTGGCGAGACGTCGGCGAGGGGCGTAAGAAGAGACTCGTAGGTGTCTTCTGCGACGACACGGGCTGGATAGAGCTAACGTGGTTTAGAGGGCTGAGTACCATCGAGAAGATGTACACGCTAGGCAGGGAATATATCATCTTCGGCAAACCTAGCTACTACAATGGTGTCTTCAGCATTCCTCATCCAGAGATCGACGACATTAGCAAAGCCGATAGCGTCTCGGGAGGACTAGTGCCGATGTACAATACCAGTGAGAAGATGAAAAGCTCTGGGCTAAGCAACCGCCAAATGCGCCAGATGCTCTACTCCCTACTCAAAGTACTCGCGCCGCATCTAGAGGAGACGCTCCCCGAGTCTCTAGCTCAGAAGACAGGGCTCATGGCCTATCCCGACGCCATCATCCAAATTCATTTCCCAGACTCTTCGGCTCAGCTCGAGCAGGCTAGACGTAGGCTCAAGTTCGAGGAGCTATTCTTCATTCAGCTCAAGCTACAGAGCATGAAGCTAGAGCGCAAGATGTGCTATCAGGGCTTCATCTTCGAGCGAGTTGGCGAGTACTTCAACGCGCTCTACCACGAGCATCTCCCCTTCGACCTCACTGGAGCGCAGAAGCGTGTCCTTAGGGAGATCAGACAAGATACCCTCGTGGGCAAACAGATGAATCGCCTTGTGCAGGGCGATGTGGGGAGTGGTAAAACTCTTGTGGCTCTACTCTCGATGCTCTTGGCTGTAGACAATGGCTATCAGGCGTGCATGATGGCTCCCACCGAGATTCTAGCTCGCCAACATGCTACATCCCTAAGCGAACTGCTCGCCCCCCTAGGTCTAGAGGTGGGACTGCTCATCGGCAGCACGACCAAGAGTCAGCGTGCCCAAATACTCCCACGGCTCTCTAGTGGCGAGCTCAAGCTAGTGGTCGGCACGCACGCCCTACTGGAGGAGGGTGTACAGTTCGATCGGCTCGGGATGGCGGTCATAGACGAACAGCATCGCTTCGGAGTTGCCCAGCGCTCGCGCCTGTGGACGAAGAACGAGGGCGTCCTGCCCCACATCCTCATCATGAGCGCGACGCCCATCCCACGTACTCTAGCCATGACCCTCTACGGAGATCTTGATATATCCGTGATCGACGAGCTCCCGCCTGGGCGCAGGCCAATCCAGACTCAGCATCACTACGACAACCAGATGTACCCTGTATTCAGCTTCCTAAGGGAGCAAATCAATCTAGGGCGACAAGCGTATGTCGTCTATCCGATGATTGAGGAGAATGAACAGGCCGACCTCAAAGCCCTAGAGACAGGGCTGGAGCGATACAAGGAGATTTTCCCCGAGTTTACGCTGGAGATGGTGCATGGTAAAATGAAGGCAAAAGAAAAAGACGAGCGGATGCAACGCTTCGTCTCGGGAGAGGCACAGATCTTGCTCGCCACAACTGTAATCGAAGTAGGGGTGAATGTGCCCAATGCCTCGGTAATGGTCATCGAGGGAGCCGACCGCTTCGGCCTCTCGCAGCTGCATCAGCTACGCGGACGCGTAGGACGTGGCGCAGAGCAGAGCTACTGTCTGCTCATCACTGGCTTCCAGATTGGAGCCGATGCTCGCCGACGCATCGAAATCATGGTGGAGACCAACGACGGCTTCGTCATCGCCGAGGAAGATATGCGCCTGAGAGGCTTCGGCGAGCTAGAAGGGACGCGCCAGAGTGGTAAGCAGCTTAGCCTGCGCATCGCCAACCCCGCGCGAGATGGGGCACTCGTCCAGTACGCACGTAGCCTAGCCGAATATATTCTCAACCAAGACCCCACCCTCGAGCAAGCGGAGCATCAGCGTCTAGCCACTCGCCTTAGAGAGATCTACAACCGCCCAGACAACTGGGGCGTCATCTCATAGCCCCCTACCAACGTATAGGCTCGTAGCCGTGGCGAGCTAGGTATTCGTTGGCTTGGCTAAAGTGTTTACATCCGAAAAATCGTGTCTGCGAGAGAGGCGACGGATGTGCCGACTCCAGAACGAGGTGTTTGCTTCGATCAATGCCAGCTCCTTTTCGCCTAGCGTATGCACCCCAGAGCAAAAAGACCAGATGCTCGCGCTCGCGTGAGAGTCGCTCAATCACAGCATCGGTAAAGCTCTCCCAACCCAAGCCCTGATGCGACCCTGCCTGCCCTGCACGCACCGTTAGGATGCTATTGAGCAGGAGCACACCTTGCTGCACCCACGGCATCAGATGTCCGTCCTCGATCACGGAAGGCACTCCCGTATCCTCTAGAATCTCACGCTTGATGTTGCGCAGGCTAGGCGGTATCTGTACACCTCTGGGCACAGAGAAGGACAATCCCTCGGCCTGACCCACACCATGATAGGGATCTTGCCCCAAAATAACGAGCCTAACCCGATCAACCGGGCAGAGATCCAACGCTCTGAATATGAACTTTCCTTCGGGATAGATGGGCGGATTGCCCGAGAGGTACTCGCGACGCACGTTAGCTGTTAGGTGTGCGAAATAAGATTTCTCAAACTCATCGGCTAGAAGTGCTTGCCAGCTTGGCTCTATTTTGACTTGCATACGTTATTTATTGGCTAAATTTGTTACCAAAGATATAGAAAATGACTAAGATGATACGACGCTACGCGAGCCTCATCACGCTCGCTCTACTCCATCTATGTAGTGCAGTTGGTCAAGCGACTAGTCCGCTCGAAGTGATCCTACAGGCCGAGGCTTCCTCTGGGGGGAGAATCGGGCTAGAGGTCGTGCGCTGCCGAGATTGGCAGCCGGTCTATTGCCACAGAGAAGACGAGCGGATGACGCCAGCCTCACTGGTCAAAATACTCTCCACTGGAGCAGCCCTACAGCAGAGAGGTACAACATACAGATTCGCCACGCCTATATACACGAGAGGCCGCATTGAGCAGGGGACGCTCGATGGGGACGTTATCATATACGGTCAGGGAGATCCCTCCATTGCCTCACAGTACATCCCCGAAGATAGCCTGCGTCTGGGCCTAGAGCTTGCCAATGCCCTATCGAGGATTGGCGTGCAGCACATCACAGGACGACTCATCATAGAGGCTTGGCGACCCAATCTAGGCGTACACCCTAGCTGGATGGTCGAGGACATAGGGGCGGCATACGGAGCAGGTCTGTATGGGCTAAACTATGCCGACAACGCTCTCGACCTATATGTAGGCACGGTACGAGGCAAACGTAAGGGGCAAAGTGCTAGGATTGTAGACTGGGATCGAGACAGTAATATCCAGTGGCGAAACGAACTGCGTGTGGGTAAAAGAAATACGGCGATGGTGCTGCTCACGCCTACCGAGCCAGAGGCTAGAATCACGGGACTTATCCCACGCAATACGCAGAGGCTTAATCTACGACCTGCAAACCCAGACCCTGCAACCTATGCAGGGAAGAAGCTCATTCGCCTACTGAAACAGCACGGCATCAGCATTGAGAAACCCGTACGTGTGAACTACAAACCAAAAACTACGAAAGGCGAACTGCTACACACCTACTACTCTCAGCCACTCGACTCCCTAGCTCGGATTACCAACCACAGAAGCCATAACCTATTCGCCGAAGCAATCGCTTCACTCCTAAGAGCAGACGGTTCGGACATCAGTCGTGGCGATGCGCTGACGAACTACTGGCGAAGTAGACTCTCCCTCACAGACAACAGCATCAGCCTCTCGGACGGCTCGGGGCTTAGTCGACTCAATCAGATTACGCCCTCGACCCTATCGCGAATTCTCATAGATTTAATGGGGGGCTTCCTCCCCCATGATGGAGCTCTAGTAGAGAGCCTGCCACAACTCGGCCTCGACGGTACGGTACGTAGCCTTATGGGAGCAGACGAGCTTACCGCCTACCTCAAGAGCGGTTCGATGCGTGGGGTGCAGTGCTACGCTGGCTACATAGAGCACGAGGGCGAATGGTATATATTGGTCTATATGGCCAACGGCTTCGCGTCAAATCGCGAAGCCAGAGAGACGCTCAGACAGTTTCTTCGCCTTGCGTTTCTTCAACCTCAGCGGTGAAGAATGAGAAATTGACAGAGCCATACTCTCGGTGCTGTAGGAAGTGGGGATGATGGTCAAACTGATAGTTCTGCGGATGCTCCACGACAACCAAAGCATTTGGCTTGAGACGCCCCGAACGCAGAATGAGGTCGGGTAGATTGGCTATCTCGGTCAGCTTGTAAGGCGGATCGGCAAAGACAAAATCGAACTCTGGCAGCGTCTGATCATGCCTCAGATAGCGAAAGACATCCGTCTGCAAAACTCGTAGCGTATCCTCCTTGAGCTCTCGTGCGACGCTTCGGATGAAGCTCGCATGCTCACGTCTCTGCTCCACTGCTACGACTCGAGCACACCCACGAGAGACCAACTCAAGCGAGATGCTCCCCGTGCCAGCAAATAAATCGAGGGCAATGGCATCCTCGAAGTCGACTAGATGAGTGAGCACATTGAATAGATTCTCCTTGGCAAAGTCCGTCGTTGGGCGAGCATTGAAGCTCTTGGGGACATCGAAGCGCCTCCGCTTGTATTTTCCTCCTATGATGCGCATATCCTTAGTGTTGTTTATAGCTGATGGGCATTGTCTCGGACAATGCTTCGTGTGTGTATGGTAACTTGAGGAATGTATGGTAATAGCTGCTCTCGTAGCCCCTCAAGCAGATCCAACAATCTAGGGCTATTCGACTCTCCCTCGTCCAGGCTGTAGCAGAGAGCTAGACTATCGATCTGCCCTCTCAGCTCAAGCGAACGCCACAGGGCAAGGATATAGTAATTCATCTCCCCTATCGCGTCATGCTCGTCGCTAGGGCGAACGAATCTATACTGATTGGCAAACTGCACCTCCCCCTGCTTGACGAGGAAGCAGTCTATCCCCTCTGGATGCAGACTCACACATAGCTCCGCTTGAGTAGACTGACGCGATAGACGCTTACGTAGGGCAAGCCAAGGCATATACTCTGGGATCATCCTTAGGCGCAGATGCGTACGCTGTAGAAACTGATACATCGACTGCGACCATGCCAGCCCCTGTAGCTTACCCTCGTCCTCGAGCGGATAGGCAAGTGCTCCCCATTGAGGTTCTTCTCCTGCAGAGAGCGGAGACACAGCTTGTAGCCACAGGCCAAGCTCCTCTGCCTCGTAGTGCTCTCGGGGTATGAGGACAATCTGCTCTGGCTGATAGTACGCCGAAACGCTATGATAGGGGAAACATAAGAACTCGTTCTGGAAGAACACATCCTGCATCGCCTCCGACCATGATCCATAGCCCGTACCTATAGGGATAAAACCTTGAGTCAATGGCTCTGCTTCTTCTCTGCTCGACCATAAAGCAAAAGCAAGTCCACCCGACATCAGTCGGATGGACATGTTCATTTCTTCGGACTGGCTAGAGTTAACTACCCCTGTCGTATTTGATTGTACCGAGAGCATTATTCCCAGTTACCGGTCATCTTCACCTCCGTTAGTGATCCGATGCGTAGACCAGGATAGCCCTTAGCCTTTTCCTTAGCCATACGTTCCTTATCCATCAGACGGCTCTTGTCTTGGTCGGATAGGTAATCTGAGAATGGTACTCTAGCTTCGAATACTGGCACCAAAACAGTATCTAGACCAATAATCTGGCTGATGAAAGCAGTATCGACCTGTATTTGGGCAGAACCAACAGGTAGGCTATAGAGCCTAGTGATGTCGGTATTATCCTTCACGAGAGAATCCTTGGCCGATACCCAAATCGTATCACGGCGAATAAGTCCCTTGGCCGCAGCGTCTGCCTCCGTAAGTCCCTGCTCACGCATAGCATCGGTGTAGTCGCCCTCGGCCATCACGTAGTACAGCTTACCAGACTCAAGGAAAGCAACGAGCTCGTCTGCTGTTGCGAAGCGGTGGTGTACATCCTCGAAAGCGTCCTGATAGGTTGCAATCTTCTTAAGTTTCTTCTGTAGCACTTCCTCACGCTGCTGTTGGATTTTGTCGAATTGTACAGGTGTATAGACGCTCATAAACGTCAAGTAACCTAGGGCTATAACAGCCGCAAGCACCAATACCTTGATAATTTTGTCCATCGTACTATATGTATTTGTTTGTAGTTGCTATTTCGTTAGCTTGTGCCAAAATTAGAAACTATTCTCCTAAAAGACTAATTTCACAAACGCAAAGATACAATATTGTCAATGATGTACAATCCCATAGAGCAACAAATACTCCAAAAGTTAGGCTTCTCCCCCACCTCGGGGCAGGAGGAAGCCATAGCCAGTTGTGCTGCCTTCCTCTCCGACCCCAATCCTTACTGTATTTTCCTACTCAAAGGCTATGCAGGTACGGGCAAAACCTTCCTACTTAGTGCTATCGCTTCGGCGGTTGAGCAGGCAGGTATGCAAGTGGAGTTGATGGCCACCACTGGTCGCGCGGCCAAAGTGCTGGAGCAGGCTACAGGACGCATCACCACGACAATACACCGACGTATCTACCGCTCTACAGCAGCCTCTCTAGAGGAGGGCGGCGGATACAAACTGGGCAGCCACAAGGGCGCAAGCACGCTATTCATCGTAGACGAAGCGTCTATGATCTCGGGAGCAGCGACCGAACCAACACCCTTTGGCTCTGGCAATCTGCTCGACGATCTACTTGCCTATGTCGCCGAGGCCGACAGATGTAAGCTAATTCTAGTCGGAGACACGGCTCAGCTCCCCCCCGTGGGGAGTGAGCTAAGTGATGCACTCAATGCGACAGAGCTAGAGCGCCAGTATGGCGCCAAGGTCTATGAGGCAGAGCTGACGGAGGTGATCCGTCAAGCCGAGACCTCGGGCATACTCGAGCTAGCCACCTATCTAAGGGGGCTACTTACCTCCCATGCGTCTACCCCTAGAGGCGAGAATATTCCACTCAAACTCGACATTAGCGCCTATCACGATGTAGAGGCCATCACAGGAGTAGATCTGGTCGATGCGCTAGATGGAGCGTATCGCAGATACGGGCGCGAGGAATGCCTTGTCATCTCCCCCTCCAACAAGCGCGCCCTGACCTTCAACCTAGGCATCAGAGCTCAAGTACTCGACTACGACGAAGAGATTGTACGCGGGGAGGGACTGATCGTCGCACGCAACAATTACCACTACACCAAACGCAGAGATCGCTCGGACTTCATAGCCAACGGCGAACTCATTGAGCTCAGACGCCTACACCGCCAAACGGAGCTGTACGGCCTACGATTCGCCGATGCCACCATCTATCTCCCCGATCGAGACGACGAACAAGAAGTCAAGCTCCTGCTTACGGGGCTTGCCGACGAACAGGCTCAACGCACTCACCAGCAGCGCACTGCACTCTATCAAGCCCTACTAGAGGACTACAGCCACCACAGTTCCATTGTGGATCTACGCCGAGCTATCCGACAGGATCCCTACTGGGGGGCTCTGGAGGTTAAATACGGCTATGCAGTAACGGCTCACAAAGCCCAAGGAGGTCAGTGGCCGTGTATCTTCATAGATCTAGGTTTGATGAAGATTCTCCCAACAGACCTCAACATGATTCGCTGGCTCTATACAGCTATCACGCGCGCCACCGAGTGCATCTATCTAGTCAATCCGCCCGAAGAATTCCTCACAACCTAGATCGTCATGCCCCATACGAGGCTGGGATAATTGCGATGCTCCATGAGAATAAGCGCTCTATACTCCTAAGTAACCCCAAATGGCTACTACCAAAAGTTTGGAGCAAGCTTAGCTCTATATAGAGATAGTCTTGCTCTACGTAGAGATAACCT
>JAUMYV010000028.1 GCA_030528445.1 Porphyromonadaceae bacterium
CGATTCAAAATTACATAAAAATGTAGTCGTTATTTCGTTTTGCAAATATATCTTTGTAGATATTAATTACGAACTTAGATTAGAAATTTGGCAAATGAAAAATTTAATTATTCTTGCGTTTGTACTTCTATCTTCTGTAAGTCTCTCCAATCTTAAGGCTCAAGATGTGAGTAAAAAGAATTCGATTCTTTTTAGCTACGGTGCAGACTCCAGAGGGTTTAGTTTGTCCTATGAAACCAGGTTATTTAACTTTAGCGACAAAGACCGATTTATTCTCAAAGGGTTTGTCGGATATGGCTTCAACTCTAGCAATTGGAGCGATCGAGGGGAAGTGCAAGAACCTGGTAGCTTCCCAGGAAGTAGCTGGAGAATGTCTACATATTTCCCATTTGAGAACCATAAGGATGCTGGCCGGGCATTGTACTATCTCGGCGATCTTAAGCAGTACACTTTGGGGCTTGAAGTCAGCGGAAGGCTCGGTAAGAGAAAGCATTTTTTTGAGATAGGCTATGGGATTGCATTGGACTATTTTACTCGTGACGTCAATTTCTATGCAGACCGCAAGACACTTGGAAACACTCCTACATTCGCCCAGCTAAAAGAAGCGAAAGGAAGCAAATTTGCCAATCACTATTATGGTCGTATGGGCTACCGATTTGTTGCTAACAATGGCTTGACTTTGGGTATAGGTGCAAGCCTAATCGAATTGGAAGGATTGTTTACCCATTTCTATGCGATAGATGAATATTTCACTCCATATCTGTCGCTAGGTTATTCTTTCTAGACGAGCACATACAGAGTACATACCAATGATTTAGAGGTTGTCGCTATTGATGATAAATCAGTAGTGGCAACCTCTAAACGTATCTTCATCTCTATAGTTCTTTTGAGCGGAGCGAAAGAAGGTGTAGGATGGTCGTCTCTGAGAGACTTGACGAGCAAATGTCGCAAGCAATTTGAGCTGTTTGCCCATGATGACCTGCCACCTCGCTTCGCACTGAGATCAATATCCTGCTACAGGCCTAAGGTCGAAAAGCTCGCCAGCTGATCCATCGCAAGAATATAGGAGAGAGAGGAGAAAAAATCGCAACAACAAGGTATTGTCCCCCTCTATTCATATACCGACCTTTGCCTCTAGGATAAGCTAAATCATATAGAACCATCATGCCTCAAGAAAAGAACACCAAGAAGAAGTCTATTCTCAAGCGGCTACTTCCCTACTCTGGCAGGCGAGGTTATCTGCTCCCCTTGGCCATGCTCTGCTCGGCTCTCTCGGGGATTCTGGTACTCATGCCCATGGTTTACATCCATAGGATCGTCAGCCAAATCATTCTCTCGGGCAGTATCGGGGCTTCGAGGGTTTGGGAGGACGCTGTTTTGGCTGCAAGCTTGGCTGCAGGAGGATTGTTGCTCTACTTCCTAGCCCTATTAGCCTCGCACCTTTTTGCTTTCGAGGTTGAGCAAAACATTGTCAAGGAGAGCGTCAAGAAGTTGCTAAGTAAGCCTCTCGGCTTCTTTGTCCATAACGAGAGTGGCAGGCTACGCAAAACGATCGTAGACGGAGCGGCCGAGACCCACTCCATGCTCGCCCACCAGCTTCCCGATCTGGCGATGACGATCACGACCCCAATCGTCCTCTTGGTCTTCTTATTCCTATTCGATTGGAGGCTCGGACTGGCTAGTGCAGTGCCACTAGTGATCTCCCTGCTGCTCATGGGTACGATGATGACCAAGGCTAATATGGCTATGCGAGACGAGTACTACAGCGATCTGGCTGCCCTCTCGGCAGAGGCTGTGGAGTACGTACGCTGCATTCCAGTGGTCAAGACCTTTGCTCAGAGCATTGAGAGCTTCGAGCGGCTCTATACCCTCATCATGAAGTCCAAGGCGCTTGTCGTGCGCTGGAGCATGTCCTTCCGAAATAAGATGTCTCTATACGAGGCCTTGGTTAGCTCCACTGCATTCTTCCTCGTGCCGATAGCTATCCTGCTCATCCAGCACGGAGGGGATCTCAGGCAGGTGCTGGGACATAGCGTCATCTATCTGCTCATCGGGCCTACTTTTGGGATTTTCGTTATGCGTAGCGCAACGATCCACAACTTCGTCTACTTCGCCGAGCTAGCCTTGGATAAGATAGATGCCTGCTTGGAGGGTGAGGCATTGGAGCAAGGTGCTCTCAAGCAGGCCGTGGGAGGGTTGGCATTTCGCAATGTCTGCTTCTCCTATGGACAGGAGCAGGTGCTGCGAGACGTATCGTTCGAGGTAAAGCCAGGCGAGCGTATCGCCCTCGTAGGCCCTTCGGGCGGAGGCAAGACGACCATTGCTCGTTTGGCCGCCCGCTTCTACGATGCTGACCAAGGCGATATCCTCATCGGTGGAGTCAATATCAAGGAGTACGAGCAAGCGGCTCTCATGCAGCGAATCGCCTTCGTATTCCAAAACTCCAAACTCTTTAAAATGACTCTAAGGGAGAATCTCCTACTCGCTCGCCCCGAGGCCTCGGAGGAGGAGCTCGAGCAGGCTCTCATACGCTCAGGAGCCCAGGAGATTATCCAACGCCTAGACAAGGGTCTCGAGACAGTCTACGGTCAGCGAGGGACCTATCTCTCGGGAGGTGAAGCCCAGCGAATCTGCATCGCTAGGGCTCTACTCAAGGATGCTGACCTCGTTATCCTCGACGAGGCGACAGCCTTCGCCGACCCCGAGAACGAGCACATCATCCAGGCTTCACTCGGGGAGCTATCCAAGGGTAAGACAACGCTCATGATCGCCCATAGGCTCTCCTCCGTGATTCATGCCGACCGCATCCTCGTCATTGACCAGGGGACGATCGCCGAGAGCGGTACACATCAAGCATTATTAGATCAAGGCGGCATCTACAAAAAGCTTTGGGATGAATACCAAAGAGCCGCCCATTGGAAGATAGGAGGTAACCATGACTAAGTACTTTCAGAAGCGATACGCTATGTCGCAGGCCGGGGCGGAGAACCTCAAGAAATCCATCCTCTCGCACACCGCACTCAACCTGACAAAGATGTTCCCACCAATGATTGGCTTTTTATTCCTTTTCCAATACCTTGGTGCTCTAGAGGGCATACCCTCTATATCCGAACTCTCACTTCTAGACTACTGTGTCATCGTCTGCGTCATGCTACTAACGATGTATCTAGTGGCTCGATGGGACTATATTCGTCTCTACGACAATGTCTACAGCGAGAGTGCAAACATGCGTATAGATTTAGCCAATCGACTCAAGAGCTTACCCCTCTCCTACTTCGGCAAGCGAGACATAGCCGACCTATCGGCCACGATGATGAGTGACCTAACCCTCTACGAGCAGATATTCTCCCACTCTGTCCCTCACATCTATTCGACGATCATCTCGACGACGATTATCGCAGTCATGATTGTGAGTTACAACTGGCAGCTTGCCTTGGCTGCTCTGTGGGTAATCCCCTGCTCCTTGCTCATCTTTAGGCTCTCGAAGCATTGGCGCAAGAGGCACATTGACCAATTCGTTCAGGCTAGCAGAGAGACTATCGACAGCCTACAGGAGACTATTGACCAAATACAGGAGGTCAAAGCCTACAGTATGGAGCAGAGGGTTCTAGAGGCATTCTACGCCAAACTGGAGTACTCGACTCAAACCAAGATCAGAGGCGAGTTTTCCTCGGGGATTGCTAATTCACTGGCTGCTATTCTACTGAGGATGGGCATCGTAACCGTCGCCGTCTATGGGGCTCATCTGCTCATTATAGGAGAGATCAATATCTTGGTCTATATAGCCTACCTCATGCTTACCTCCAGTATCTACCTCCCTATTGAGGGGATCATCTCTTTTATGACCATGATTTCGCTCCTCGATGGTGTGGTAACGCGTATCAAGGAGATCAAGACCATGCCAATACAGACAGGACGAAAGGATTTTAGCCCCGAGAGCTATGACTTGGAGTTTCGAGATGTGGCATTCGGCTACGAGGAGTACTCTGTGATCAAGGGGGTGAGTTTCACAGCCAAGCAGGGGCAGGTAACGGCTCTCATTGGCCCTTCGGGTAGTGGGAAGACCACACTGGCCAAGCTGGCGGCTCGCTTTTGGGATATTCAACGAGGACAGATACTCCTGGGAGGAATAGATATCAGCCAGATAGATCCTGAGGTGCTGCTCGAGAATTATGCCATCGTCTTCCAAGATGTGCTCCTCTTCAATGCCAGCATCAAGGACAACATCCGTATCGGCAAGAAGGGGGCAACCGACGAGGAGATCTTGAGAGCCGCCCGAATAGCCCGTTGCGAAGAATTCATCAGTCGTATGCCTGAGGGCATAGATACCCTAATCGGAGAGAATGGGCAGCGACTATCTGGAGGAGAACGTCAGAGAATCTCTATTGCTAGGGCTATCCTCAAAGATGCACCCATTATCCTACTTGACGAGGCTACAGCCTCGCTCGATGTGGAGCATGAGAGTCTGATCCAAGAGGCACTATCCGAATTAATCAAGAGTAAGACTGTCATCGTCATTGCCCATCGAATGCGCACAATCAGGGGAGCAGACCAAATTATCCTCCTAAGTGATGGTCGGATAGAAGCTCAGGGGACAGACCAAGAGCTCAGAGACCAATCCCCCACTTATGCTCAGATGCTTCAGAGGCAAGGCCTAGTCTGAGGTAATGTCCCAAACAGTTTTTCCTTCTTCCCTCCTTATTCGTTGGGCAGTGCCTTGTGGGAGTCTTAGCACTTTAGGCGGCAACGCTGAGACCAAAGAACGCCTAGGGCAACTAGGGAGAGCATAGCTTCGATAGCAAACAGCGTGGAGTAGCCGAAGGCATCGGCCAGTCGTCCGCTGAGGGTGGCTACAATCAGTCCGCTTAGGTGTGTGATGATGATTTGGAGCGTGAAGTCCGTTCCTTCCAGTTCGGGGCGTACGCGATCCATCGCTAGCGTATAGATCCCCACAGACGATAGGCCATAAGCCCCCCAAACCCAAGCGATGGCCACATACATCTGTAGCTCGGTCGGTGTCCCTAGAGATATATACCAGTAGAATAGCCCTGCCGTTAGGCTCAAGGCAAGGAAAGATACTAGGGCGGAGAGGTAGCCTATGCGCTTGATGAGCAAACCGCCAGCCATTGCGCTAAGGGCTGCTACGGCAGAGCCGAAGATGCCGAGCATGACGGCGATGCGCTCGGTCGAGTAGCCTAGGTCGACCATGAAGGGTTTGACCATAGCCATGATGCCGATAATGCCCGAATAGTAGAGCAGGAGTAGGAGCGTGTGTCGCTTGCTTCCCGAGGCAGTGAAGAAACCGGGTATATCCCTGAGGTTAATGCTCCGTCGGCTACGTGGTGCGGGCTCGTGTAGCCGATCCCTCCGCCTGCGAAGCCACAGAGGCACTACGGCTAGTACTATGAAGCCTGCAAGTAGACTGAGCACCCACTGCCAGCCTAGATGATGATAAGCCATGAGCAGTACCCCTGTGCCGAAGAGACTACCGACGAAGCTCCCCCCTGCCTGCATGCTATTGCCTAGCCCTCGCTCCGAGCCTCTAAGTGAGAGGATCGCATACTTATCCACTGCAATATCCTGCGTGGCAGAGGCTACGAAAGAGAGAATCACGAGCAGGAGGATGAGGCCAAAATTTGCCTTGAGCTCGAGCATCCCGATGCCTAGGATGATGCAGGCATAGAATAGCTCCGAGAGGATAATCCAGCGCCTAAGGCTCGTATAGTCGCGAGCATGATGATCGACCATGGGAGCCCAGAGGAGCTTAAATATCCATGGCAGCTTGATCAGCTGTAGCATCCCAATCTGCGAGAGCGAATACTGCTCTTGCCGCATGATGACGGGCAAGACCGTGGAGAAGAAAGCCATCGGTATCGACTGGGCGATGTAGAGGCTAAATAGGGTAGGGAGCTTAAACGGATCTCTAGACTTCATATCTAGTTGGAGTGAAGATCAGACGGGCAAGGAGCTCACTAGAGCGAGAAGCTGAGCGTAGCCCCTAGCTGTAGGGGGCGGCCAGCCTGAGCGAATCCACGACGAGCCTTGCCCATCTGCAGGGCAAAGTAATGTGCTAGATAATGGGTGTTGGTGAGGTTCTCCCCCCACAGATCTAGACGAACGAGCGAATGCTCGAGCGAGACGCGCGCCGAGAGCAGGCTGTAGTAGTCCTGCACGAGCACATTCGCCTCGTCGTAGTAGATCTTGCCAGCGCCCTTGTACTGGGCAGACAGGTGTAGGGCACGGATGGGGCTACGCTGACCCAGATCTATGGACTTACGTAGCTCGAGTGAAACGGTGTTTTGAGGTGCGTAGGGGAGCCGGTTGCCTGTGTAGTCGGTCTTGGCATCACGCTTATTGTCTACAAACTTGGCGTCTGTGAGGCCGTATGCCCCGATGAGCTCAAAGCCGTATAGTGGCGCAGTGCGTAGGCTTAGCTCTAGGCCTCGGCTCTGGCTGTGTCCCGCATTGACTAGCATGGCTCCGCCTGTGCTTACGGGGCGATAGATCTGCTGATTGCTCCAGTCTATAAAGAAAAAGGATAGCTCGCTGAAGATGCGCTTACCTAGCCAAGCCGACTTGAGTCCAATCTCGTAGTTCCAGCTCTGTTCGGGGCCGAAAGTGATGTCGGCAATCGTCTCGAAGCTCGTATTGAATCCCCCTGTCTTGTAGCCCCTAGCCACAGTAGCATAGGCGCTGTGCTGGCCGAACTGATAGCCTAGAGCGAGCTTGGGTAGTAGCTCGATAGAGGATAGAGGGTCGAAGCGCTTGTCCGTCTTGGTATTGGTCTTGCCTGCAGCCTCGGCATCGTGGCGGAAGTCGAGCATATCACGCTCGGCATCGAGCCTAAGCCCTGCCGTTAGGTTGAGCCCAGAGAATAGCAGATCCTTGGCTGTGGCCTGCAGATACAGCGCTCCCCCTGCTACACCGTGCTTATTGTACTTGATGTCGGCGACCTTTTGGGCAATTCGATCGACCTTCACATTCATATCAAAGTACTGGTAGAATCCATTGAGCCCCATCAGCAGGGAGAGTCGCTCCGTGGGACTTAGACGTAGGCTAATGTCTTGGGCTACGAGGTGCTGCTTCTGTCTCTGCACGACGTAGACGGCACGCACGGGGCTGAAGTCCTGGTCGATGTACTGCTTGTCCTTGAAGAACTGATACGAAGTCGTGGAGATGAGCTCCTTGCCCGCCTTGCGGTACTTGAGGACTAGGGCATCGGAGAGCATCGTACGCTCGTAGCCACTCTCGTCGCTGTGGGCAATGGGGGCTAGCTTCTTGCTCTTGGCATCGTATGGCGTGTAGGCATAGCCACCTTGGTCGCTATGCTCTAGGCTGAATATATTCTCCAGTGATAGGCTACTAGAGGGTAGATAGTTGAGGCGATTGCGCATGCCGTAGGACTTCATACGGTCGATGGGCTTATTCAGATGCTCGTTGCGGAAGAAGCCGTCTCGACGAATGGCGTGTGCACTGAGGGAGTAGGCAAAGGACTCTACAGGGTGAGCGTAGTAGCCCACAGAGGCCAAGTGATCGCCGTAGGTCGCAGCCTGCATACGCACGTCTAGACCTTGGTAGTCGATGGGAGATTTGGTGCGGATGTTGATGATACCGCCCATGGTATTGCGCCCGTACTCCGTGCCTTGGGGACCACGAAGTAGCTCAATGCGACTGATGTCGTAGAGGTCAAAGTTCATCACCGCCTTCTCGTAGTAGGGTACGTGGTCTACATATAGCCCTACGGATGGTGCATTGATGCGGGAGCCAATACCACGCACATAGACGGGTGAGGTGAGCTTGCTGCCGTAGTCGCCCATGAAGAGATTGGGCATTACTAGGCTTAGGCTAGGGACAGACTGTAGCCCTGTGCGTAGGATCTCTTCGTTGGTCAGTACACTGACGGATGCAGGCAGACGCTTAAACTTAAACCCAGCTTTCGAAGCTTCGATGAGTACATCGTGTAGCTGTACGGTATCCCCCACAATTGGCTCGTTGGCATATGTACCCAAGCTCTGGAGCATGAGCGCAGCCGAGAAGATAAACTTGTATATTTTCGTCATCTTATATTTTGAATTATTTCACAAAATTAGTCCCCCAACCTCTAGTTTTGGGCTATTTTATATAACAAAACTGGCTTATACTATGAGAATAGTACAAGCCAGTCTTAATAATAATCTGTGATACAGATTTATATCGAGAGTCTATTGTCGGCCGATGGTAGAGATGCAATGCTTGGGCTATATTACATAAACATCCCAACGCTCATAGCGATAAGCCGTTATTGTTCGAAAACACGAGCCCTCAGCCCTATCGCTTCACCAGCCACTTGGTACTTGCCGAGGCCTCGGCGCCCTCCTGGACGCCCAGCCAGAGCCTAACGAGGTAGGCGCCATTGGGTAGCGATGAGAGGTGCTCGCCATCTAGCACCGAGAGATCGATGCGATAGTCGGTGCCTGTTGTAGCCGATGCGGTGATCTGTACCTTATCATAGCTCCAGACCATCTGCCCAAGCATATCGTAGATGGCTATGCGAGCCTGTAGATTCATACCGCTCAGATTATGTCTCAGCCGTAGTTTGGGGATTTGCCCGCCTTCGTTGGCAGAGATGAGCTCGAGAACCTCGATTTTTGGCGCTAGAGCAGGCTCTACTCTGAAGGCGAACTGGACGCGCGTCGCATTGTTGTACACATCCCATACCTCTAGCTGTGCCTTGTGATCTCCAGCGGATAAGCCCTCGAGGACGAACTTAACCTCGCCAAGTCCTTGCTCCTCTAGCGAGGCTGTGTAGTAGCGTGAGAGGTCGTAGCTTTGGTTTGCCTTGCCGTCGATGGTGAGCATGAGGCGATGTCCTATCCCAGAGGTCGAGAGATTGATCGCACTGCTATCGCGCAGAGTAACCTCCAGTAGGGTAGAGGAGGCTACTAGAGGGAGCTTGGAGCCTAGAGCATCTTGTCCCGATAGGCGGATAGAGACTAGCTCTGGGCTATCGGTGTCGTCGATTGTCTGCTTGGCTCGACCAGTCTTGATGACGAAACTCTGCGATAGCCCTATGGTCTCTATGCCTCGTTGCTCGTCGCGTGCATATAGGCTGATGCGTCCCTTACGGCCAGAGTAGGCAACATCTTTGGGGATGCTGAACTCAAGAGAGTAGCGTCCGTCCTCGATTTTGGCTCCTCCGCTGTAGATGATATTGCGGTAGTCGCGGTAGCGTGCTGGGCGAGTTTCGGTGTTTCGACGGTTGAAGTTGTCGATGGTCTCTAGCTCCTCTTCGCCATCGTAGACCCATAGCTCTAGTTTGCCCGAGAAGTCGCCATCGACATCGCCTCCGGCAGTCTGCACGTGTCCCTCCATACGAACACGCTCTAGAGCATGTAGATCTATGATCTGCCCATCCTCGAGGTCTTGATCGGTGAGGCGATTCACCTTGAGACGTGCTGGCGGCACGGCAATGTAGGTGAGCGGAGAGCCTAGTAAGATGAAGTTGAGCCTATTCTCTGGGGTAGATCGTAGGCGCAGGGAGTTTTTGGCATCTCGTACTACCTGCCCTAGTGGTCTGGGTTTGCCATCGGCATCGGGCGTAAATAGCTCTTTGAGAATGGCTGTATTGAGCATTTGGTTGGGAATATCCCATACGACTCTGGTGGTCGAGAGCAGAGCAACGCCTCCACTGGAGGGATGTAGCAGGATTTCTTCGCCCGCGGAGGTCGAGAAAGCATCGAAGTTGGCGAAGTCGCAGGTGGCGGTAATCCAGAGAGGCAGGTGCGGATAGGAGAAGTTCTGGATGTCGCTCATCGTCAGGATCTGCTCGTCTGCCCAAGACTGAGGGTTGCCATGCCCATTGTAGTTGGCAATGAGTACTCCCTCCTGTAGTGCATCCATTAGTGCTTTGTGAGCGCGAGGCACTGTTGTGCGACCACCTACGTTGACCCGAGGATAGGCAGCCATATAAATCTTGCGTAGCTGGAGCTCTGGCATCTGCTGTTCTAGTCCATCGCTAATCTCTATGCTCTGGCGTGTGTGGCTATTGCCATCGCCATTGTCAGCGATGAAGGCTGCGCGCATCTTCCAAGAGCCGTAGTCGCTACCTCGGTCGTATGCGATGATTTTGTCTATAACGGCTCTAGCTTGAGCCACCGAGCGCACGGGTAGACGGCCAACGCCTATATCCATAGCTAGCTCGTATAGATGTGGATAACGAACCTCATTGGAGTAGTTGTCCGTCTTGAGCTCTTCGTCTGCCAGTACTCCGAAGTAGTCGTCCGAGGTATAGCTCTCTAGGTCGAGCGAGGCTACAGACTGGTAACTGAGCAAAAACTCGGTATGCTGCATCTCTGGGATTTGCCAGGCAGTGGTCAGCTTGCGGTTGTCTTGCGCACCATCTCCTACGAGCAAAAGCTGCATGGGGCAGTCGCCTTTGGGGTGCTTTGTTTGGTATAGGTCGTAGAGCTTGCGGGCAAACAGCCGGTATGCTGTAGCATCGGGTGTGCCACCATTGAATTCGTTGAAAACCTCTGTTTGCGTGGCGACAAGCACCTTCTGCCCTTTGCCTTCGTAGTAGTTTGCTAGGCGTACAGATTCGACCCTAAGGGCATCGGTCGTGATGATTAATAAATCGGGAACCTCCGCAGTGCCGATTAGGTTTTGATTTTCAACTCGCCCAACTAAGGCAGGCTTATAGGCATCACTTAGGCGAAGTAGTAGGTAACGACTGGGCATACCGCCTGCTCCTCGAGCCGGTAGAGCTAGACTAAGACTCGAGCTAGAGATCTGCTGGCGCACGAGGCTTGCCGATACAGAGTTATCTACACGCAGTAGCATTGTCCCCGAGGCTTGGCTTATGGTGTATGTGCTTCTCGCCGCTTTGTTTTCTTTGGATAGAGCTCTGCTGAAGCTCATCTGCCCCCCTCGGTAGCTAAGAGTCCTCTCAACATTGAGTTCGTAATAGTCTAGATGCGAAGAGATGCCTTGCGCAGATAGGGTAAAGTCGACTTGCAGATTTTCGCCAGAGAGAGGTATGCTTTCGGCTGTGGTGTGGGTACGCTCAATCCCATAGACCTTGTAGCCACTGGAGGATACAAGGCGGTTCATCTCCTCAAGCGAAATATTCTCCTCGGCATAGGGCTGACCTCCAATCTGTGCACTCAGACGAGCATCCGACTTAGTGGGGTAAGCCATGTAGGCGAAGCGCATACGTGCGCTCTGTGCTCCGGGTAGCTTGTGGGTGAAGCTAAGGCGCTGCGAGGCTAGCATGCTCTCTCCGTAGAGCTTACGACCAGATTGGGAGGGGGAGTATAGCTCTTGCTCGTGGTGTAGTACATCGGTATAGAGCCTGCTCTCTTCTCCTGCTTCACCGACTTCCTGGGCCTCGGTTTGTCCCATGCGCATGGGCTCTCCACCCTCGCTGATGAGATAGTAGCCTTGGCGTGTGTAGTGATTGATTTGATGATAGAAGAAAGCTTTGTCTCGATCATAGAGCCACGATACAGTCCCTACTCCGTAGAAATACAGCTTGCCATCTACAAGCAGTGTGGGCACCTCTTGCAAATCTCGTCCGGCTAGACCCACGATTTGTTCTGGCAATAGGGCTCCTCCATAGCCCCATACGCGTACCTTGTCGAGATTTTTGAGCCCGAGCGAGGCGATGTCCCCCGAGGTCAATACGTACAGCCCACTCTCTTGAATAGCAATTTTGGCCCACTGCCCCGTCTGCATAGGGCTCTGTGACCAAGCCTTACTCCAGAGCGATGGCAGTAGTGCCAGTAGGATGAGTAGGCTATAGAGTCTTCTATATAAATTCATTGTAAGCAATATGTTTGTTGTTTGTGGAGACTGCTCTTGCAGGTAAGTATATCTAACCTAGCAACTGCCAGCCTTGTGTAGGAGAGCTTTTGCAAAGGTCTCTATAGACTAACGTGTAGCCCCCTAGAACAAATATACAAACACCTAACTAATCGGCAAGATTCTCTATGCTACACCGTAAGCCGTACACTTAGTACGATTTTGGAGAAAGATTCCTGAAAGTACTCGCTGATCCAACTCGAAATCCAGTGCAAATCATTTATGAAAATTAACACGAATAAATCTTCTCTAGAGACTTCACGTTGATCGATTGCTTAGCAGTTACTAGAGACGAGAGGTAGTTTAGCCAGGACGCTGTACGAAACTGAGGGTGTTTCGCGTTATCAGTACATGCGAGCTGTGATGCGCAAGTGGTAGATTTTTCGTACCTTTGCACCCTGATTGTATGTTTGGCTATCTCTGCTCATATGTGTTGCTAGGTGCATTCATTGTGAGGGAGAGGCGGGATAAGAAAAGAACAAAGTATAATGAAGTCGAAACGAGTATTGTATATATCGCAGGAGATTTTTCCATATCTACCCGAGACGGAAATCTCGAAGTTGTCAAGAAACCTGCCCCAGTTCATCCAAGAGCGGAAGAATGAGGTTAGATTGTTTATGCCTCGATACGGGTTGATTAACGAGCGTCGCAATCAGCTCCACGAGGTGATTCGTCTCTCCGGGATTAATATGATTATCAACAACAATGATCATCCCCTCATCATCAAGGTAGCATCCATCCCCTCGGCGCGTATGCAGGTGTACTTCATCGACAATGATGATTTCTTTAAGCGTAAGTCGCTCTATGGGCCAGATAGCAAGGGGGTAAATGACAACGACGAGCGCTCGATCTTTTTTGTGCGTGGTGCGCTAGAAACGGTCAAGAAGCTACGTTGGATCCCAGACCTAATTCACTGTCACGGATGGTTTACTGCTCTTGCTATGATCTACCTCAAGAAGGTGTATCATGATGATCCATGTCTCAAGAAAGCCAAGTTTATCTTTACTATCTATAATGATGAGGCTCAGTGCGGCATGCCAGAGGAGCTATTCGAGAAACTAAAGTTCGACAATATCAAGACACCATCGGTTGCCATGATGGAGGGCAAGACGGACTATAAAGCACTCATGCGTTTGGCTATCCATCACGCTCATGGTGTAGTTCAGGGCAGTGAACATATTGACCCCGATTTGATGGCCTACATCGAGAAGACGAATACACCATTCTTACCCTACCAAGGCTCAGAGGACTATGCTGATGCCTACAACGAATTTTATGACAGAATCGTATGAAATCGCTCATAAACCGACTCGGGGCTTGCTTGCTGAGCTGCCTAGTTTTGGGGGCATGTGACCAGGAAGATAAGCTCTCTCGCATTGGAGAGTCCATCCAGTCTCCTAGAGATAAGGTAGAGAGTGAGCTACACAAGCTCCAGTTCGAGGCTAGTAGCGTTCGAGCAGAGTCTGTTTACTCCTCTGGGAGCACTACGAGTCTCTTGGGAGAAATCTCGGATCCGATCTATGGAGATTTTCATGGCGAGTTTGTCGCTCGCCTGCGCACGGCTCGAGGTTTTAGGTTTACCCGAGAGCCTATAGGAGGCAAAATCGACTCGGTGAAATTGCTGCTCAGCTACGAAAGATCTATTGGGGATGCCAATTCGGAGATGAAGCTCTCCATATACGAGGTCAAAGGCATAGGAAGTATGACGCACTCCGTCTCGCCAGAGGTTCTAGAGCGGTACCGAAAACCGGAGCATTTGATTGGAGAGAAGCACCTTAATATAAGGAATAGTAGCTTTTGGCGTCATTACACGGCGCGTGACTCTGTGCTGACGATAGCACTACCCATTGATACGCAAGTAGGGCAGCGTATCTATGATCTATCAAAGACGAGCCCAGAGGCATTTGCCACACAAGAGAGTTTCGATAAGGATGTGTTGGGCTCTCTCTTGGTTACTCCAACCACAGGGCGTGGTAATGTGCTACAGGTTGTGAGCACGGCCTTGGTGATTTACTATACCTACACCCCGGAGAAAACAGAAGGCGATCAATCCAGCGGAGAGAAGCCTAAAAATACGGTAGGTACAGAGGCATTTATCAGCACAAAGCTAACGGGTCATATCAACGGATTGAGCAACCCGCATTCGGAGCCTCTTCTACTGCCTAGTGATGAGTATTTCTATATCAAGCAGCCTGCGGGGATCATCGGAGCTATAGAGCTCAAGCGGGATCAGATGCTCCGACTGCTCAAGGGCAAAGCCGAAATAAACATAGGGTCGGATTGGTCGCTTGCAGATGCGCAGATGAAGATTGATGTGGATAACCCCAAGGAGCTTCTGCTCAATCCTCCCTCTTATATGCTGCTGATACCTAAAGACTCTGTTGCTTCCTTCTTCTCAAAAGGCTTGACGGAGCGCAATAGAGCTGCCACGAGCTACCTATCCTCGCGGTACAGTGTGTCTGCTCGCTTCTACAATTTTTCCAACATCTCTCGTTTGGTTACAGAGCACCTCAAGCGACATGCACGCTATAGTCATGAAGGCTGGAGTGTAGAGCGCGACTTAGAGCTTCGTCTATTGCCTGTGGATCGAGAGGTGACGCGTAATGGGGAATTCGTACAAACGACTGGTCTCAACGAATTCTTGTTCCCAAGCTTTGTGCGCTTGGACAAGCGACCCGAGAAGCTCAAGCTAGAGGTTGTATCCTCTCAATTTAGCCAATAGCTGACTATTTACAATTAAGGCTATCAACAGAGTGCATGTGCTCTGTCGATAGCCTTGCTTTCGTTTAGGATTATATTTCATTGATATCATAGACAAATGCAAAACGCCAACTTGAAACTTAGATTGACGGTCATGAACTTCTTGCAGTTCGCCGTCTGGGGTAGTTACCTAATTTCTCTGGGAGGATACATGATGGGGGCTCTGGGCTATTCGGGGCTACAGGTCGGAGCCATCTATGGTACCATGGGTATCGCTTCTTTATTTATGCCCGGAGTTATCGGGATCATCGCCGATAAGTACGTCAATGCGGAGCGACTGCTCGCCCTGTGCCACGTGCTTAGTGCAGCCTTCTTGATCGGTGTGTCTCAGAATACAGACTATGCTCTAGCTTATCCACTTTTCTTGCTGGTAAACATCTTCTATATGCCTACAATTGCCTTGACAAACACTATATCGTATAGCATTATGTCGCGCAATAATATGGATATCGCTGCGACCTTCCCATCGATTCGTGTTTGGGGGACTGTAGGCTTTATAGCTGCAATGTGGTTTGTCGGGCTATGTGGTTGGGCTCAATCGGCGATGCAGCTGTATGTATCCGCAGGGCTTGGGGTGGTATTGGCTGTTTTTGCTTTGACGCTTCCGCCCTCTCCTCCAAGCAAACAGATTGTGGAGAGGAAGAGCCTAGCCTCGGCCTTGGGACTAGATGCACTAGTTCTATTCAAGAACTACAATATGTCTGTATTCTTCATCTTCTCAATGCTTCTAGGTGCAGCTCTGCAGATTACCAATACTTTCGGTACACCCTTCCTAGAGAGTTTTAGGGCTGAGTATGCCGATAGCATCGCTGTGAAGTATCCGACTATTCTACTCTCTCTCTCTCAGATTTCCGAGACCTTGTTTATTCTCTCTATCCCCTTCTTCCTTCGTCGATTTGGGATTAAGTCTGTTATGCTCATGAGTATGCTTGCTTGGGTTCTTCGCTTTGGCCTATTCGGGATTGGTAATCCTGGCGATGGATTCATTTTCTTAGTCTTGTCCATGATTGTCTATGGGATGGCTTTTGATTTCTTCAACGTATCGGGGTCTATGTTCGTAGATAAGGAAGTAGACCCCAGTATGAGGGGGTCTGCTCAAGGCTTGTTTATGATGATGACCAATGGATTGGGGGCTATCCTTGGTGGATTTGGTAGTGGCTATGTTGTGGATCTCTATAAGAATGTAGAGACGCAGGCTGTCGATTGGTCTCCTGTTTGGTTTATTTTCGCCGGCTATGCGCTCATCATTGCCATACTTTTTGCTATGCTTTTCCGCTATAGGGGAGATGTCGAGGCAAGATGGTAGATGCTAATAAGTGTCCTTTGGGTTTGATTATCAATAGATTTTAGATTGTTTTCGTGTGATTTTTGTTTAAAATTGTTTATATCTTTGGTTCGTAAATAAAAAAAACGTAACTTTGCGGAACAATACATGGTTTAGCATCTCTCTTGTAACTAAGAGACATTCGTGCTAGAGTGTGTTAAATGGAAATATTTGGATAAAATATACTAAGAAGAAATGTTTAAGAAAAGTGTGTTTGTGCTTGCAGTGCTCGCTGCCACACAATTTGCAAATGCTCAAAACGAGTCCTTTGCGCAGATGTCTGCAGACTCTGTAACTATTACCGAAGTGAGGAATGCAGATAAGTTTAAGGTTGAAACTAACCGTTTCTGGTCTAACTGGTTTATTGGTGCTGGCGTAGGTGGTCAGATGCTTTTCTCCGATCACAATAAGCAGATGAAGTTTCTAGACCGTGTTACTCCAAACTTTGAGGTGTATTTCGGCAAGTGGTTTACTCCAGGGCTTGGAATACGAGCAGGTGTGAATGGCTACCAAAGTAATGGAGTATCTGGTTGGACAGGGCATAATGCTAGTAGCGTTAACACTCGTGACTACTATCGAGGGTTTTTGACTAAGGAAGTGTATGGCAAGGAGCCAGGTGGAGGATATGATTTGTATAAAACAGAGATTAAGTTCCTCCACGCCCACATGGATGTGATGTTCAATCTTTCTCAGATGTTTTTCGGTTACAATGAGAAGCGTGTCTACTCGTTTATCCCTTATGTTGGGCTAGGTTGGATTAGCACCCTAAATAAAGCATCTAACCCTGCTGAATATCTTCACGGTTATCGCAATGATGGTTACTCAAACGAAGTGACAGCAAACATTGGTCTGAACAACCGTTTTCGCCTAAGCTCTGCGCTAGATCTCAATCTTGATATCCGTGGTGCTTACATGAACGACCGCTTTGACCAGCAGGTTGGCGGACGCTGGGGAGAAGGTTTGCTTACAGCTACTCTTGGTCTATCCTACAACTTAGGCAAGAGAGGTTGGGAGCGTAGCACCAACACTATTACGCGTGTCAATGAGAATGTCTTGGCTGATCTTAGAAACCGAGTTGGCCAGCTTCAGCTTACCAACGATGATTTACGTCGCCAGCTAGAGCAGGCGCTCAACAGAGAGGTTACTCCTCAGAATGTGTGTGGTATGCCTCTACTCGTAACATTCCCTATCGACCGATGGACAATCAGCAACAGAGACCGTGTAAACCTTGGTTTCCTTGCAGCAGAGCTCAAGGCTAATCCTAATATGACTTATGTTGTGACAGGGTATGCTGATAAAGGTACTGGTAGCAAGAAGCGTAACGTATTCCTCGCTCAGAAGCGTGCTGAAGTTATCTATGACTGCCTAGTGAAGGAGTTTGGTGTGTCTGAGAACCAGCTTCGCAAAGACAGTAAGGGAGGTGTAGCTAATATGTACTACAATGACCCACGCTGTAGCCGTGCCGTTCTGCTAAAAATTGCAGAATAGGTTAGGTAGGCAGTAATAAGGATTCGATTCAAAATCCAAAAGTCCCATGAATTGAGACTAATCTACAGGGTAGACTTGTAGGTTAGTCTCTTTTGCCATTCGATAAGCTTATGCAATCCATTCCCATTATAGTCGCATTCACCCCAAACTATTTGTTGCCAGCATCGGTAACATTATCTTCGATTCTATCGGCCTCTCGGCCTGATGCTTGCTATGAGGTCATTTGCTTGCTTAGCGAGTCACTTAGTGATGATGATGTTAGAAGGCTAGAAGCAATTGATCAAGGGCTGGGTAGATTGAGTTTTAGGTTTCTAGAGTTCGAAGATCGGCTTTCTGGAGTTTATGTAGATCCCAAGTATACTGCGGCTGCGAACTATCGACTGGTTGTGGCTGATCTTCTGCCTGAGTATGACCGTGCGATTTATTTAGATTGTGACATCATCGTGCGTCAAGACTTAGCTCTGCTATACGAAACATTGGACTTGGGAGGAAACTATTTGGCTGGTATCGCTGAGGCTTCTACACAGTGGCAGATCTCAAGAATGCCTCAAGGGTGTGATCCAGGTCAGTATATTAACTCGGGCTTTTTGGTCATGAATCTTGATCTTTTTCGTCGTGATAGGGTTGGGGATAAACTTATAGAGGTTTTGAGGGTTCCTTATCTAGAGTTTCCCGATCAAGATGCCTTGAATATCGTTTGCAAGGGACGTATCCACTATTTGCCTCCTCGCTACAACGGCATTCGTACATTTGTGCTCCCTGCCTACAAAGAAGATTTCCTTCGCTATTATACGGAGCAAGATTGGGAGGAGATCTCGATGGCGGGAACCATTCACTATACGGGAGAGAAGCCATGGAGAGCCTACACCTTGTTTTTCGAGCTGTGGTGGCAGCAATACTGGAAACTACCTAATCTCGTGAAGGAGGGAATGGAGGTCGATCGTCGGCTAGAGCGTCTAGCTAGATTATTTTCTCTCCCACTTGTACGTCCAATAGCCAACGTTTTACTAGGGCTCAAAAGAAGGTTAAGGAGATGAAGCATGCTTATTTAATTTTGGCTCATCATGAGTTTGAGCTACTTCGACTACTTATCACCAGCTTGGATGATGTACGCAATGACATCTATTTGCATCTAGATCTTAAGGTAAAAGAGATACCTGACCTAGAGGTAAACAATGCAAGGTTGATAATACTGCAAGAGCGAGTTGATGTTCGCTGGGGAGATGTTTCTGTTGTAGAAGCAGAGTTTGCCCTTTTCAAAGCCGTGATATCTTCGGGAGAGGAGTACGGTTATTGTCATCTTCTCTCTGGGGTGGATTTACCTCTCAAAAGTCAAGACTATATACATAGCTTTTTTAAGGAGCATGCAGGGAAAGAGTTTGTTGGTTTCTATTGTGGTGATGATGCCGAGTCCTCAATAGATCGCAAGGTGCGTCGCTGGCATTATTTCCCTAAATCTTTTAAGGGGAGAGGAATCTTGTATCAAGCCAAGAGAGTTATTCGCTTCGTTGCTTTGAGATGCCAAATAGTTTGGGGGTTTAGACGCCATCAAAATATTGAGTTTAGAAAGGGTACTCAGTGGGTTAGCCTTACTCTTTCGTTTGTTGAGTATTTAGTAGAGCGTAAGGAAGAGATTCTGCGTTTGTATCGATTTAGCTTTTGTGCGGACGAGATTTTTATTCAGACAGCTCTTTGGAATTCTCCCTACAAAGCAAACATCTACAATCTAGAAGATGAATCTAGAGGTTGCATGCGATATGTAGGATGGGAGTCTAATGTACTCCGAGATTTTACTCCAAGAGATCTGCCTAAGTTAAAAGCCTCAGATGCTCTTTGGGCTCGTAAATTCAATGGACAAAACATGGAGTTTCTTCGACAAATAACGTCCTTCACTACATAGAAAATAGGGTTATGATTAGTTTACAAGAGCATGAGTCTAGGCTTTTTACAGCGATTCGCTTTCCCCTTATCATACTCGTCGTTTTCGTTCATGTGCTTCCTTTCTCTGTGCAGTCTGTTGATCCAACTTTGACCATAGATGAGAATGTATATAGAATCATATCCGAGGCAATTTCACATGCCTGGGGCAATGTCGCCGTACCTACCTTTTTTTTAATTTCTGGATATTACTTTTGGGGAAGGTTAACCTGCTGGTCTGAAGCAATCTATTATGGTCAGCTAAGTAAAAGGCTGAAAACACTGCTTATTCCATATCTACTGTGGAATCTACTTCTTGTCTTTTTGATGGCTCTCAAGGGATATGGTTCTCAGCTATTTAATTTGCCTTATGGAGAGGCCGAATTAAAAGCTTTGGGGAGTAATAACCTCGTAGATTTTATGCTCATGCCTGTGGACTTTCCACTTTGGTATTTGAGGGATCTGATGTATGTTAGCCTGCTTAGCCCTCTGATTTACTATCTTATCAGAACACTTCCTGTCGTTAGTCTTGGGGTATTTGTTTTTTCTCAAGTGATTGTCCCCAGTTTTTGGGACTATCTTTTGCCTACTACGGCTTTCTCTTATTTTGGTCTAGGAGCTTGGTTCGCACTCAGAGGTCAGAGTCTACTTGCTTTTGTTAGAAGGTTTCGCTGGCCTTTCATCTTTTGTTTCGCCGTGCTTCCTTTATCTCTCTGGGTGCCAGATCCAGATTCTCCTATTTCTACATTCAGTTTCTTCCCCTTATCAAGAGGACTGGTTATGCTAGGTACATTTGGAGTAATCTCACTATTTGATTGGCTTTTCTCTTGCTTCTCTGGGTTTATGGCTTATTGCATCCGTATGTCTTCTGTAGTCTTCTTCATTTATGCTGCACATCTAGTGTATCTAGAAAATTGGATTAAAGGAGCTTTTTCAAGAAGTCTTTTCTATACCAACGGATATGGTAAGCTTGTCGCTTATTTTTTAACGCCAATTTTGACAATATTTGTCTGCTTGCTCATATATCGCCTAATGAGGCGATATGCTCCTAGGATGCTTGGGATACTCACAGGCAATAGGCATTGATAGACATAAATACTTAAAGCTATGGATAGAACGCTAGTTTCGATAATTATCCCTATGTACCGAGTGGAAGCGGTATTACCCGACTGCTTGGACTGTCTGTGTGCTCAAACATATTCGGACTTGGAGGTTATTTTCATTGATGATTGTAGTCCAGATGAATCGGCATCTTTGGTCGAACGGTATATTCCGAGGCTAGAAAATAAAGGCTATTTGGTCAAACTAATCAAACATCAAACTAACCAAGGTGTTGCTTCTGCTCGTAATACTGGCTTGGATCATGCTACGGGAGAGTATATCTATTATTTTGATGCAGATGACTATCTAGAAGCTGATGGCATTGAGATTATGATGCACCAAGCGATCTGTGCGGATGCCGATATTGTTGGGTGTAACTGGCTTCTTAGCTATGAGGGAGCTAAACGTCGTATGACTCAGCCTACTATTCATAGTGGCAATGAAGCCTTTAGTAAAATGTGTGAAGGTGTTTTGAAGTGGAATCTGTGGCTCTTTCTTGTTAGGCGCTCTCTCTACGAACAGGGAGAGAAGCTAAGGTTTACTCCTGGGCAAAACATGGGCGAAGATATGATGATCATGGGGAAGCTCTTCCTGCGTGCTGGAAAATTAGAAATGATTAAGGAGCATCTATATCATTATACAAAGACCAATGCAGGATCATTGACGGCTAACTATACCGATGCCCACTGGGCGCAAGTCGATATCAATTTGCGATCTTTATCCAAATATGTTGAGGACTTTGGCTCTGATGCTCAAAAACTAGAGATAGAGTACCTCAAGTTGAACCTTAAATTACCTTTGCTCATCTCTCCTCGCAGGGCAGACTACAAAAGATGGTCTGATTGGTTCCCAGAATCGAACACATACATTATGGCAAATAGAATGTTACCTTTGCGTACAAGGTTACTACAGCTGGCCGCCAAGTATAGGCTTTGGCCATTGGTGTGGCTATATTATCATTTAGTTATGAGGCTTATTTACAGATTTTTGTATAAATAAGAGGGGTTCTTATGCATAAAGTACTACAGATATTATTTGTTGGTGTTGTTGTCAACTTTTATTGGTTTCCAGTTGCTCTGGCTGTTTTGCCTAGTCTTAATAGTAAGATGATTTTGGCTGTGGTTGGGGTTCTTCTGTTAGGACTAAATATTTTGCAGAAGCGAAACTATAGTACTCCTAAATCCCTTCTAGGGGCTATTTTCTTGGCCTTAGCTTATTCGGCTTGTAACCTTATTGCCGTAGAGCTCAACGATACATTCGATTTTAGTTATGCCAACTACATCACAACTTTTTTTGTTTGGTTATTTTCTGCGTACACAGCCGCATCGGCAATTCGATGGGCTCATCAGCAAGCCACAATACCCCTATTGACAGCATACTTATCTTCTGTTAGTGTGTTTCAGTGTGTCATTGCTATCGTTATTGATAAGTCTGAGGTTGTTAAGAATTTTGTCAATTCGATTTTTCATATCTCGGAGGAATTCTTTGAAGAGGTTGATAGGCTCTATGGTATTGGTGCCGCTTTGGATCCTGCAGGGACTAGATTTTCTGTTGTATTAATAATGATCTCTTTTGTATTAGGTATTAACGAGAAAGTTAGAAGAAGCTCTGGGTCTACTTTAGGTTTCTTATTGGCGTTCATTGTTATATCTATCATTGGCAATATGATATCTCGTACTACTTCAGTCGGGATGTCTTTGGCGTTGCTTGTGATGCTATTTCATACGGGTTTGTACAGGATGACTATTAGAGTAGATAGCATTCGCATGTTGAGAGTTTTAATCCCTGTTCTTGTCGTAGGGATAGGATCTGCCATTCTTTTATACAACACCGATAGCTATACAAGGTCTCTGTTGCGTTACGGATTCGAGGGCTTTTTTAACTGGGTTGAGACGGGTACTTGGACGACAGGATCGACAGAGATACTAGCCTCTATGTGGCGATGGCCAGAGACCACGAAAGGCTGGATTATTGGTACTGGGCGCTATGGGCTATTTGATTTTGGAACGGATATTGGATATTGTCGCCTTGTCTTATATTCTGGCTTAGTGGGTTTTTCTGTTTTTGTCCTATTTTTTGTTTATCATGCTTATGTATTCATCACCAAGTATCGTAGGTATAGATATATGTTTCTTGTTCTTTTAGTGCTGTCATTGCTTATTTGGTATAAAGCATCGACAGACTTGTTCATGATTTATGCCCTTTTCTATTGTTTCGATGATGAGGAAGAGATGGGCTATGCACCTAAATTCTCACTCTGATGAAGATTGCTTACTGTATTCCAGCGATGGCCAACTCTGGAGGGATGGAACGTGTGCTATCCTGTAAGGCTAATTATCTCGTTAGCCTAGGATATGAGGTACATATCATTACCTCAGATCAGATGGGTCGGCCTGTCTTTTTCCCTCTAGACTCTCGGATTCATCTGCATGATTTGGGGATAGATCATGAGGCGACTAATGGTTCTCTCTGGCGAAAGGTCCTAGAGTTCCCATTTAAGCGCTGGCGACACGAACGAGCTCTTAAAGCGCTACTGCTCAAGCTCCGAGCAGATGTGGTTATCTCTATGTTTGGTTTAGAGTCATCTTTCTTGCCACAGATACAAGATGGTAGCCGTAAAATACTAGAATATCACTTCTCCAAGCTCAAACGTCTACAATACAATCGCAAGGGTCTATGGCGCAGGCTAGATATTTGGTATACCAAGCAAGATGAGGTGGTCGTGCGCCGATATGACGATTTTGTTGTTTTAACCGAAGAAGATAGACAGCTCTGGGGAGATCTGCCTAATATCCATGTAATACCTAATCCTCTGCCTTTTGAAAGTGACGAGGTATCTACTTGTGCAGCTAAGAGCATTATTGCCGCAGGGAGGTACAACTACCAAAAAAACTTTGAGGAACTAATTGATATCTGGGCTCAGGTTGTGGGTCAATTCCCCGATTGGACTCTAAATATATATGGAGATGGAGAGGAGCGTGCACATTTACAAAGCCAAATAGACAAACGAGCGATTCCTAATATTTATCTACAACGCCCAACCAAGGATATGCCTCACGCCTATCTACAGAGTTCTCTCTATGTGATGACATCTCACTACGAAGGTCTTCCTATGGTGCTTTTGGAGGCGCAGACTATGGGCTTGCCCATAGTAGCCTATGCTTGCCAGTGTGGGCCTCGCGATATCATCACCGATGGCAAGGACGGATATGTCATCGAGCCGCACCATAAGCAGGCTTTTTGTCAAGCACTCGTAAGACTGATGCAGGATGAAGATTTGCGTAGGCAGATGGGTGCGAACGCCAAAGTGGCATCAAAGCGTTACCAGCTTGAGTCGGTCATGGCACAATGGCTAGAGCTGTTGACTAATTAAGAACTCCTATTATCTACCATGAACTATGAAGAAATGGTTACTGACTTTTGTTCTAATCAGTTGTAGTACAGCTCTCTTATCTCAGGGTTCAGACGATTCGATAGAACAAGTTGGCAAGCTCAGAATCTCGGGGTATATGCAGGCTCAAGCTCAATGGGGCGAGGCTGATGCTAGGCTTAGAGTAGGGGAACCCAACAATACGGATGGTGCTTTTAGCCGCTGGGGAGTTAGGCGAGGGCATCTAAAGTTTGAGTACAAGTCGGGTCTCACCAAGTCTGTACTTCAAATGGATGCGACAGAGAAAAAGGTTGGGATCAAGGACGCTTACTTCCAAATTAGTAGCCCTTGGGAGCGGATAGGCAATAGCTCTCTGAGGTTTGGGCTTTTTAATCGCCCCTTTGGCTACGAGATTGCCTATTCATCTTCTAAGCGCGAGTCTCCAGAGCGAGCTTCTATTTTCCCCATTCTTTTCCCGCATGAACGTGATTTGGGTGCTATGCTGACCCTCCAGCTAGCCAAAGATTCGTGGTTGAGTGTGTTTAAGTTTGAGGCAGGTCTTTTTGCTGGTAATGGCATCAACCCAGAGAGGGATAATAAGAGAGACTTTATTGGGCATCTGACCGCCAGTGACTGCATTGGCGATTCGTTCGATTGGTTTCTGGGGGCATCCTATTATCACGGTTACGTGCTCCAGACCACAGATAAGGTATATCGTATGAAGGGGAAGGTCTTTCTCCTTGATCAATCGGAGCGCAATAGTGGAGCTTTCGCCACACGAGAGTATTGGGGGCTGGATGGCCAGGTTGTTTTGAGTACACCTCTAGGGAAGACACAGCTTCGTGCTGAATATCTATGGGGGCAGCAGCCAAGCACACAAAAGAGCTCCAAGAGCCCAGATACATCCAAGATTGATAAGCTTAATACATTCATCCGTCCTGTCTCTGGGGGGTATGCGATGCTTGTACAGGAGCTTGGTTCTCTGCCTCTATCGCTTGTCGCCAAGTATGATTGGTTTGATCCCAATACCTCTGTTGTTGGGCAAGAGGTGGGTAATGGTCAGACGACAAGTGCCGATATGGCTCAGAGTACAGTCGGGGTTGGGCTTCTGTGGCAGATCAATAGGTCTTTGTTGATGCAAGCGTATGCCGACTTCAACTTCAATGAAGAGTCCTCCGCTGTCAAGGGGTACGAAGTCGATCGTCAAGATGATGCTCTAACGCTCCGCTTGCAGTATACGTTCTGAAATTTAGGATAATAGGTCAAACTCAAGGGGGCTGTGGCAAAATTCATTTTTGCTGCAGCCCCTTTTAGGTGTTTCAGTGAAT
>JAUMYV010000129.1 GCA_030528445.1 Porphyromonadaceae bacterium
CAACACGATTCTTTCCCCCTTTTGGAAAATGGCGTTAGACGAAACATACATCTGTATAATTTATCTTATCAGGATGCCAACTCTACAGCCCCTTTTAGATGCTTCAGAATGCGCAAAATGCAAGGCGCTAAGACTGAGGCTGACGGGAGTACACTAAGGTATGTGACCGAAGCCGAATGTCGTAAGCAACGCAGCTGTTTGTGCATTATGATACCCGCCTTTTATTGTTCTTCTTGCCAGCGCTTGCGCTGTCGCTGAGCCAGCGTTGCCTCCGCCGCGCTAGCCTCATTCGGTTGCCAGAATCGCTGACCTTGCAGGCGGTCGGGGAGGTATTGCTGACGCACAAAGCCCCCCGGATAGTCGTGTGCATACAGATAACCAGCTCCGTAGCCCATGTCGCCCATCAGCTTGGTTGGTGTGTTGCGCAAGTGTAGCGGGATGCTTTGGTTGCCTGTCGCCCGCACGCACTCTAGAGCTGCGTCGATGGCTCGGTAGGCAGTATTGCTCTTCTCGCTACAAGCTAGATAAATCGTCGCCTCTGCCAGTGGAATGCGCCCTTCGGGCCACCCGATTCGCTCCAAGGTCTCGGCACATGCATTCGCTAGGAGCAGTGCATTGGGGTTAGCCAGTCCTATATCTTCGGCTGCCGAGATTACGAGGCGTCTGGCGATGAAAGAGGGGTCTTCGCCGCCCTCGATGAGCCGAGCGAGCCAATATAGAGCAGCGTCGGGGTCGCTCCCTCTGATGCTTTTGATCAGTGCCGATGCGATGTCGTAGTGTAGCTCCCCGCCCTTGTCGAAGGCAATCGGATTGTCCTGCACCCGACTAGTAACGAGCTCGTTGGTGATGCTGGTACTCGAGGAGGCGGTAGAGAGGACAACCAGCTCTAGGATGTTGAGCGCACGTCGTGCATCGCCAGCGGAGAAGCGGAGCAGTGCCTCGGTTTCTCCGAGCGTGATCTCGCGCTGTTTGAGTACTTCATCCGCCCGAATGGCATGCTCGATGAGGCTGATGATGTCTTCGTCCGATAGAGGTTGTAGCGTGTAGACTTGGCAACGAGAGAGTAGGGGGCGGATGACCTCGAAGCTCGGGTTCTCGGTCGTAGCTCCAATAAGGGTGATGACGCCCCGCTCTACTGCAGAGAGTAGGGAGTCCTGCTGATTTTTGGAGAAGCGGTGAATCTCGTCGATGAATAGAATCGGACGAGCCGACGAGCCGAATAGCCCCGATTGCTCGGTGCGTACCTGCTCGAGCACCTCACGGACGTCTTTCACGCCAGAGTTGATGGCACTCAGGGTATAGAATGGTACGCCAAGGCTCTGGGCGAGAATCTCGGAGAGCGTGGTCTTGCCCACGCCCGGAGGTCCCCAAAAGATAATCGAGGGCAGGCGTCCCTGCTCTAGCATACGCCTCAGCGATCCCTCGGGCCCGACAAGGTGCTTCTGGCCAAAGTAGCCGTCTAGGCTACTCGGGCGCATGCGTTCGGCTAGAGGTTTGCTGCTATTGGAGGTATCCATACTCAAACGCTAGACCTTTAGCAACCCTCCATGCCACAGCTCTCGCCTTGTGGATCTAGCTCTATGGTCAGATGCTCGAGCCCATGATGGTCGAGAGCAATGTGCCTAACCTCATGCTTCAGCTCGTTGAGCCCCTTAGGATCGCCACATAGCTCAAGGCTGTGGACGATGTGTAGCGAAGCAATATGCTCCTGCCCATTGAGCGTCCAGACGTGTACATCGTGTACATCGACCACATGCTCAAGTGCCTTAACGTCTCGGATGAAAGACTCTGTATCAACGCCCTCGGGTACACCCTGCAGGAGGATGCGGAAGTTGTCCCTAAGGTTGAAGTAGACGTTGTAGAGAATCCAAGCGGTAATCGCCAGAGAGAGTAGTGGGTCTAGGATGGGTAAGTGGACGAAGTGCATCACGATGCTGACGATGAGTACCGCCGCCCAGCCGAGCACATCCTCCAGCAGGTGCAGCTGTATGGAGCGTTCACTGAGTGAATGTCCCCCGCTCATGCGCCAAGCGGCTACGCCATTGATGACAAGACCGAAGATGGCGAGTAGGAGCATGCCTCGAGCATTAGGCATCTCGGGCGAGAAGAGCCGCTCGATAGAAGCCTGAATGACGAAGAACGAACCGACCAGCAGAATGAGAGAAATCATCAGTGCCGATAGCAGAGAGAAGCGTTTGTAGCCGTAGCTGAATGATTTGTCTCGTCTTCGACCAGAGACTTTCTCTAGATACCACGCTAGTCCTAGAGAGATTGAGTCGCCGAAGTCGTGTAGGGCGTCCGACAGTATAGCGACGCTCCCCGTGATAATCCCCCCGACCAACTCGATGATAGAGAATGATAGGTTGAGCAAGAAGGCGAAAAGAATATTCCCCTCGGCATTGTGATGATGGTGATGGTGGTGGTGATGCCCATGTTCATGGGTATGATGATGCCCACCATAGTGGTGATGATGTCCCATTGTTTTGGCAATTATATAAAGACAGAATAATGAGACAAACGTACACAAAATATCGTGTATCACGGCTCATATACCATAGGAATTTATTTACAAAAGATATACATACACGATCTGGCGATAGTTCCTAGATCAAGATTTACTCT
>JAUMYV010000130.1 GCA_030528445.1 Porphyromonadaceae bacterium
TATCTTCCTAGCAGGGTTGACGCACTAAAATTATAGTTTGATTATTGTCTAGAAGACATAGGTCCAAAGTCCAACATCATTCTGCCAATTGAGAACTTCTTTGACTACTCAATCCTCCGCAGCAAATGGAGAGCTTTGCATCATACGGCACTCACTATGTTTTTCTCTCTTTGTTGGCCGTATGTAAGACAATCGTGTTGCATTTCTAGTCCCACTCAACCAAGTTCATATCGATACATTCATGTCCCTCATTAGAGATGTTTACGTTACCTTTATGCCCTAGAATAATAGTGTACAAATCCATCAGACAAATCATCTTAATAGTATCGCATCAATTAGCCCCATCTACCTATGTCAAAAGCCAAACTGAAGTCAGTGCTTCTCGGCATGGAGAAGAAGCAAATCATTGAAGTAATGCTTGAGCTCTATAATGCGTCTAAGGAAGCCAAAGGGTATCTAGATTTCTTTGCCGAACCCAATGAGAAGGAGAAAATCAAGGAGTATAAGGCTATCATAGAGAAGGAATTCTATCCCGGTGGGAAGAAAGAACCTCAGCTTCGTTTCTCCGTGTGTCGCAAGGCTATATCAGACTTCCGAAAACTTAAGCCATCGGCAGAAAGCATGGCAGACCTGATGCTATTCTACATAGAGAATGCCTGTCGATTTACTCATGAATATGGGGATATGTGGGAGCAGTACTACACGTCGGTCGAGGGCAACTTTGCCAGAACCCTA
Organism: Porphyromonadaceae bacterium; assembly: GCA_030528445.1. GTDB lineage: Bacteria > Bacteroidota > Bacteroidia > Bacteroidales > Porphyromonadaceae > Porphyromonas. The sequence goes on from JAUMYV010000130.1 coordinate 736, forward strand.
GAGTTCATAGTCGAGCATGACCTGCTTGAGCAGTTTCATCCTCGCATCAAGCAATGTCTCTCTTGGGTCGATGGGTGTGGTTGGGGGTTCTCAGATACACTAGGGGATACTTATGGAGAGATTGTCGGGCCACAAAAGTAGACCATTGCTAGAGTATATCCGATAAGACAATATACTCCTAAGCAATCTCCCTATTTACATGACCCTGCAGTGCCTCTCTTCAAGGGCTTTCCAAGACCTCCTATTTTGCTAATGCTCTATAATACTAATATCTTTTAGTAACTTGGGGGCTAAAAGCATCTAACAGACATTTATAAAATGCCTCTAGGCTAAACTATTCTTGATATGAAAGTACAACTACCTATAGGGATTATCTCCCTAGCCGCCACCCTAGTGGTCACACCTCTATCCGCCTTAGCTCAGCAAGACAAGCCGTGGTTGAACCCCGAAGTTAATGGCATCAACAGGTTGCCAATGCGTACCAACTTCTTCGCTTTCGGGCGAGGCGAAGCTACCAACGATGCGAGAAAGTCTGAGAACTACCTATCGCTCAATGGGATCTGGCGTTTTCATTGGGTGAAGCACTTTGACCAGCGCCCGCTCAACTTCTTTGAGGTCAACTACGACGACAAGTCTTGGGCAACAATGCCTGTGCCCGGCGTCTGGGAGCTCAACGGATACGGAGATCCTCTCTACTCCAACGTCCCCTACCCTTGGCACAATCAATTCAAAACGCAACCTCCATTAGTCCCCGAGCACAACAACCATGTAGGCTCATACCGACGCACCATCAGCATCCCCAAGGCTTGGACTGGCAAGAGAATCATTGCGCACTTCGGCTCCGTAACCTCCAATATGACGCTCTACGTCAATGGACGCTATGTGGGCTACAGCGAAGACAGCAAGCTACCAGCGGAGTTTGACCTAACTCCCTACCTCAAGGTCGGGACGGAGAACTTAATCGCCTTCCAAGTACATCGCTGGTGTGATGGCACATATCTAGAAACGCAGGACTTCTGGCGTCTATCGGGCGTAGGCAGAGACTGCTTCCTCTTCGCACGCGAGCGTCAGCACATCGAGGATCTCCGCCTAACGCCTTCGCTAGACGACAACTATCAGCACGGCAGTCTAGAGGTAACCCTCAAGAGTAGTGGTAAGCAGCCTGCAGAGCTGACCCTGCTCGACGCAGATGGCAAAGAAGTGCTAGCACAAACACTAGCCCCTGGCCAAACGAAACTCCTACTCAACATTGAGAACCCTCGCAAGTGGTCTGCCGAAGAGCCTTATCTATACAAATTGATCGTACGCAGTGGCGCTGAGGAGATTCGCCAGAGTGTAGGCTTCCGACACGTGGAGATGAAGAACAAGCAGTTTATGATCAACGGCCAGCCCGTACTAATCAAGGGGGCTAACCGCCACGAACTAGATCCAGACGGAGGCTATGTAGTGTCTCGTGCACGTATGGAGCAGGATATTCGACTGATGAAGGAGCTTAACATCAATGCTGTGCGCACCTGCCATTACCCCGATGATAGCTACTTCTATGAGCTCTGCGACAAGTATGGGCTCTATGTAGTAGCCGAAGCCAACTTGGAGAGCCACGGCATGGGCTACGGCAAGGAATCTCTCTCGCACAGCAAGAAGTGGCGCACAGCTCACCTGGAGCGTAATGTGCGCCAAGTAGAGTACCTCTACAACCACCCAAGTATCGTTACTTGGTCTACGGGCAATGAGGCTGGGCCAGGTAATCACTTCGGAGCGGCCTACGATGCCATCAAGTCTATCGATCCACACCGCCCCGTGCAGTACGAGCGCGCTGGTACGGACTACACCGACATATACACGCGTATGTACCGCCGTCCACACGAGATGATTGAGT